>CAYIIG010000007.1:0-14875 GCA_964363425.1 uncultured Candidatus Saccharibacteria bacterium
TTATGCATACTTCTATTTTACTAGAGGAAGGGGACTTTTGAAAGAGGTCTAATTATAATTTATCTCCTTTTTTATTATGTCTTTTTGATTTCCAGAAAAAGCAACCGACGACGGAAACGGTCGCAAGAGGCGATATCCATGACGGAATATGTAATCCGAAGCTGTCGAAAATCATTATGAGTCCGAGCAAGAGAAGCGAATACATCGCGCCATTTTTTAGGAAAACATATTTTTTTATTTTATCCATATTGCTGATTGTCAGTTGACGGACCACGAAAGCGCCCAAGCCGTTGCCAAGCAGGATAAGAGGCACGGACATTGTGAAAGCGAATGCGCCCAAAACTCCGTCAATGGAAAATGTGGCATCTATCACTTCCAGATAAAATATTTTCGCCGTATCAGAAAATCCGGCGCTCATCAGCTCTTTTTCTTTTTGTTCGGCATTTTGTTTAAAACCATGAGTGATGAAAAAAACAGTGGATCCTATGACTGCGCCGAATGCCATCATCGGATTTTGTTTGAGAGCGAACCAGACGATAACGGCAAGAAGCGCGGAGGCGACGGCGAAAAACCAAACTCCTTTTTCGTGAAAGAACTTTTCCCCTCGCAGTCCGTAATTCTTCGTTTCCATAAAAAGCCAATGGAAAAAGAGTAAAATCATAAATACGCCACCGGCTATAAGTATTATCGGCGCGGACATCTCGACGGATTCTTTGACTTTCGGATCACCGTTCCATGCGGCTGTGACGGCGCCCCACGGTCCCAAATCTGGAGTGGTAAGCCAGACTATGAGCCACGGCAAAAGCCCTCTTACCGCAAACACCGCTATTATAAACCCCCACAGCAAGAACCATCGTCGCGCCTTTTCTTTCATAGTTTGAAGCACTTCCGCGTTTATTATGGCGTTGTCTATGCTTGTGATTGTCTCAAACACAAAAAGTCCTCCGACGGTGAGAATAATCGATATTAAATTCATAGTTTTAAATAATAGCATAAAAACTTGCTAAAATCACGCTTTTGTCTTATAGTCAAAAGCGGAAATTGTATTTTATTTTATAATCTCAATAGACAGGAGGATTAAAAGTGAGAAAAGGGATATTTATTGTTAGTGGTACTGACAGTCAAATATATGAAAAAACTCTTAAGAAATTAAAGAATCTGGCCTACCAAGAAAGACTTAGGGTTGGAGAGCTTGCAATCGAAGAGTCGGGGGGCTCCCAATAAGAGTCAGGGTGCTAGAAAAAACAAGACTTATCAAAAACGGTAAGGATTTATTTAAGGTCAAAATTCGTTTTGAGGTGAGTTAATTTTTTTTGGAGGGAGGGGTGGAAAATGGAAGAAGAATTAATTGTTTCTGTAATTGTTCTTTATTCTATATTTCTTGCGATTCTGCTCTCAAGGATTATCTACAAAGTTATTTTTGAGGAGAATGGTTTTTTAAAGAATGAGAAAAAGAAAGTAAATTTAATCTTGCCTATCTTGTCCGTTTTATTTTGCTGTAAAAGCCCCTTTGTTTAAGGGGCTTTTTTATATTTGAATTTGCAAGAATTCAAAGGATTTCGCAAATTATCAGCGATTTCTAACAATTTTATTGACAAAATCAAAGGTTTGTTTATACTATGGCTGTAATTGCAAGATTGAGTTATGAGTGAGAGGCAATTTTTTATTCAAAATATAAATAAGAGCGCATCTTGCTTTGTATAAAAAAATAATTTAAAAGATTATTATTAATGCCTTTGACAGGAAGGCAGTTTTTTTGTTTGTAAAATGCATCCGACTGAGTAATTTTTATAAAAATAAATATGAAAAATCAAAAAAAACCGGTTTTCAATGAAGGAGTAAGAGAGAAGAAATATTTCGGGAAATTCAAAGAGGCTTTGTCTGAAATACCCAACCTGGTTGAGCCTCAGCTCAACTCTTTCAAATGGCTTCTTGAGAAAGGAATAGCCGAAGTTATTAAAGATTTTTCGCCGATTAAGGATTACGGAGACAAGAAGTTTGAGCTATCATTCACGAGTTTTGAAATTTCAGAGCCGAAACATGATGAGCATTACGCGAAAGAAAATAAAATGTCCTATGATGCGCAGCTCAAGGTTAAAATAAAGCTAAAAAACAAGACATTAAACTCCATCAAAGAACAAGAGATATTTCTTGCCGATTTTCCGATAATGACCTCTCATGGAACTTTTATCATTAACGGCATTGAGAGAGTCATCGTCCCTCAGCTTGCCCGTTCTTACGGGATATTCTTTACAGCAAACGAAACAAAAGGAAAACGATTTTTCGGGGCGAAAATAATCCCTGCGAGAGGGGCGTGGATGGAAATAGAAAGCGACGCTGACGGCGCAGTCTATGTAAAAATAGATAAGAAAAGAAAATTCGCCATAAGCTCTCTTCTGAGAGTGCTCGGAGCGAATACTGACGGTGAGATTTTAAGTCTTTTTAAAGGCGATGAGAACGCCATGAAATCCATAGAACAAACACTTGCCAAAGATCACGCCAAGACTTCCGAAGAATCGTTTATCGAAATACACAAAAAGCTTCGAGACGGAGATTTGGCGAATGTTGACAATGCTAAAGAATTTATCCGCTCGATTTTCAATGAAGAAAGATACGACCTGTCAAAGGTGGGAAGGTTTAGATTTAATAAGCGATTTAATAAGAGTCTTGATGAAAAAGATTTGCTGAAAAAAACGATTTCTTTGGACGACCTCGCTATAATAATAAGCAAAATCACGGAATTGAATAACACACCGGACGCTTTGGAAGACGACATCGACCACTTCGGTTCGAGAAGAGTGAGATTCGTCGGCGAATTGCTCCAGCAGAAAATGCGCGTCGGTTTCTCGCAGATGAAAAGAAACATTCAAGACAGGATGTCTATTATCGACCCCGAGGTGACGCTTCCTGTTCAATTTATTTCGCCCAGACCTCTTCAGGCGCGCATAAAAGAATTTTTCACAACAAACCAGCTTTCGCAATTTATGCAACAGGAAAACATACTCACTGAAGTTGAGCACTTGCGAAGACTTTCCGCTTTGGGACCGGGCGGGCTGAATCGCGAAAGAGCGGGTTTTGAAGTGAGAGATGTTCATACTTCCCATTACGGAAGGGTGTGTCCGATACATACGCCGGAAGGTCCGAACATCGGTCTTATCTTGAACCTTGCCACTTACGCTAAAATAAACGAATTCGGTATGATTGAAACTCCTTACGCCAAAGTGAAAAACGGCAAAGTGACTAAGGAAATTGTGTTTTTAAACGCTTTGGAAGAGGAAAATCACAAAATTGCGCACGCGGCGAACGAATACGACAAAGACGGATTGATAGTCAATGATGAAGTCGAAGTTCGCGTCAATGGAGAACCTCAGCTTGTCAAGAGAGACGAGGTGGACTTTATCGATGTGGCGACAAATCAAGCTTTCTCGGTGGCGACCTCAATGATTCCATTTTTAAATCACGACGAAACTACCCGCGCTCTTATGGGAACCAATATGCAAAAACAAGCCGTTCCTTGTATCGTTCCCGAAGTTCCTCTTGTGGCAACGGGTATAGAATCAAAAGCGGCGCTTGATACCGGCAGAGTGGTGTTTTCCGACGAAGACGGCATAGTCTCATTTGTCGACGCGAAAAAAATTATAATTGAAACCGGCAAAGGCAAGGCAAAAACATACAATCTCGTCCAATTTTCAAGAACCAACAACTTCACGGCTTTTCATCAGAGACCGACGGTTTCGCTAGGTCAGAAAATCAAGAAGGGAGATTTGCTCATAGACACATCGTCGAGCAAGAACGGAGAAATAGCTCTCGGACAAAATGTTTTGGTGGCTTTCTTGTCTTGGTTCGGATCAAACTACGAGGACGCGATAATAATTTCCGAACGGCTTGTCAGAGACAGTAAATTTACTTCCATTAACATTGAAGACTTTGTTGTTAATGTCAGAGACACTAAGCTCGGACCTGAAATCACCACGCATGATATTCCGAATGTGGGGGAAAACAAATTGAAGAATCTTGATGAAGACGGCATCGTCAGAGTCGGAGCGGAAGTCCGACCCGGTGATATTCTTGTCGGAAAAATTACTCCAAAAGGAGAAACTCAACTCACTCCGGAAGAAAGACTGCTTAGGTCCATATTCGGCGAGAAAGCGAGAGATGTCAAAGACACTTCCAAGCGACTGGAGGGAGGAAAGAGAGGAAGAATAATCGGTGTCAAAGTGTTTTCTAGAGAGAAAGGCGACAAACTTGATTCAGGGATAATAAAAAGAATTCACATCGAGGTCGCTCAAATTCGAAATGTCTCGGTCGGCGATAAGCTTGCCGGACGACACGGAAACAAGGGAGTCATTTCCAGAATTTTACCGGAAGAAGATATGCCTTATCTTCCAGACGGCACACCTGTGGATATAATCCTTACCCCGCTCGGAGTCCCTTCTCGTATGAACCTGGGGCAGATACTCGAGCTTCATCTCGGTCTTGCGGCTCACACTCTTAATTATCAGGCGATTGTTCCGCCTTTCGCCGGAGCCACCGATTCTGAAATAAAAGACGAGCTTGAAAAAGCCGGTTTTAACAGAAATGGAAAAATAAAGCTTTTTGACGGCAGGACGGGAATGGCGTTCGATCAAGACATCGCGATAGGTTATATGTATATGCTCAAGCTCCATCATATGGTTGAAGATAAAATTCATATGCGTTCAATAGGTCCGTATTCGCTCATTACTCAGCAACCACTCGGAGGAAAAGCTCAAGCAGGAGGTCAGCGATTCGGAGAAATGGAAGTTTGGGCGCTTTTGGGATACGGAGCGGCGCATACGCTTCGTGAGATGCTTACTATCAAGTCCGATGATATCGTCGGAAGGTCCGCCGCTTTCGATTCGATTGTCAAAGGCGAAGAGATGAAACCTCCGCACACCCCGGCCTCGTTTAATGTTCTTCTTAATAATCTTAGAGGTCTTTCTTTGGATATCGAATTAAAAAAGGAAAAGAAAGATGAAGACAATTAATATGAATAATATTCAATTTAAAAATAAACTCTAAAATATATGAACAATATAAACGAAACAAAAAATCAATTTAACACAAAGTCAAGAATGTCCGATATCACAGACTTTGATACTGTTGTGTTGAAGCTCGCTTCACCGGAAAGGATAAAAGAATGGTCATTTGGAGAAGTAACAAAACCCGAGACAATAAATTACCGAACTCAAAGAAGTGAAAAAAACGGTCTTTTCGATGAGAAAATTTTTGGTCCAGATAAAGACAATGAGTGTTATTGCGGGAAATACAAAGGCATAAGATACAAAGGCATCATTTGCGAAAAGTGCGGAGTGGAGATAACAAGGTCAATCGTCCGAAGAGAAAGAATGGGGCATATTGAATTGGCAAGTCCCGTGTCGCACATTTGGTTTTTGAAAGGAACACCGTCGAGAATTGGTTTGATATTGGGTATGACGGCCACCGAGCTCGAGAAGGTGATTTATTTCGCCGGTTATGTCATCACTAAAGCCAACGAAAAAGAAAGAGAAAACTTTCTCAAAGAATTGGACGCGGAATTCAAATCCAAAGTCAAATCGGCTAATGATGAAAAGACGAAAGAAGCTCTTAAAGAACTCCTGATTAACGCAAAAAGAGAAATCGACAGTATTCAAGAAGGCAAGGTTTTGGATGAAATTTCGTATCATAAATTTTCCGTAAAATACGGCACTTTATTTGATGCCGAAATAGGCGCCGAAGCGATTTATAATATTTTGAAAAATATAGATTTGAAGAAACTGGCTCCCGCCCTTGAAGCCGGGTACGAAAAAGCGGGTTCGCTTGAAAAAGAAAAAATCAACAAGCGGTTAAGCGTCATCAGGGCTATGATAATTTCAGGTATAAGACCGGAGTGGATGTTTATGGTCAGGATTCCGGTCATACCGCCGGCTTTAAGACCGATGGTTCCGCTTGATGGGGGACGATACGCGTCTTCCGATGTTAATGATTTGTATCGAAGAGTTATAAACAGGAACAACAGACTGAAAAAGCTAAAGGAAATAAACGCTCCGGATGTTATCTTGAGGAACGAAAAAAGAATACTTCAAGAAGCTGTCGATTCTCTTATTGATAATTCAATCAGAACTGGCGGATCCCTGTTTACTTCCATAAGTCCGGCTCAAAAAAGACCGTTGAAATCGCTTGCGGACAATTTGAAAGGAAAGCGCGGACTTTTCAGAGCGAATCTTTTGGGAAAAAGAGTGGACTATTCCGGAAGATCGGTTATCGTCGTTGGTCCGGAACTCAGACTCAATCAATGCGGACTTCCAAAGCATATGGCGCTTGAGCTGTTCAGACCGTTCGTCATATCGGAACTTTTAAAAAATGAACTCGCTTACAATATAAGAGGGGCGGGAAGACTTATCGATGATGGAATTTCAGAAGTCTGGGCGATTCTTGAAGAAATTATAAAAGACAAATTTGTTTTATTGAACAGGGCGCCGACCCTGCACAGGCTTGGAATTCAGGCATTCCAGCCCGTGCTTATCGAAGGAAACGCCGTTCAAGTGCACCCTCTCGTCTGTAGTGCGTTCAACGCTGACTTCGACGGAGACCAAATGGCTGTCCATGTTCCGCTCGGCAAAGAAGCGCAAGCCGAAGCGAGAGAGATTATGGCTTCGGACAAAAACATATTGAAACCGGGAAACGGCGACCCTGTCATTTCCGCAAAACTTCTGGATATTATTCTCGGCTGTTATTGGGTAACAAAGATGATTCCGGGAGATAATGGCGAAGGAAAAATTTTTTCGTCTCCAAACGAGGCGATTACCGCGAATGACTTTGAAGCTGTCGGACTTCGCGCCAAGATAAAAGTTATGCCGACTGAAAGTCCGAGGTATAAAGAATTCGGAGGCAAACTTTTTGAAACCACAGTGGGAAGGCTTTTGTTTAACATCATTTTGCCGGATGATTATCCTTATGAAAACAGGGAAATAACCAGAAAAGTAATGTCCTCAATCATCGACAACATCATCAACACTTATGGTATAGATAAGGTTCCGAGCGTTCTTGATAAGATCAAAACATTCGGCTTCAGGTATGCGACTCGTTCCGGTATCAGCTGGGGAATCGATGATATTAAGGTTCCGGAACAGAAGAAGTCCATTATCGCTTCAGCTAAAGGAAAATATGAGGAAGTGCTCGGGCAGTATAATGAAGGCTTGATAAACAAAGAAGAAAAACTGAGAAAAAACATAGAGATTTGGCACGGCGCAAAAAATGAAATTGAAAAAATGATTCCCGAAACCCTCGACGCGAACGGTTCGGTCAATGATATGTTGAAATCCGGCGCTAGAGGTTCGCTCGGCCAGATCACGCAGATGGCGGGTATGAAAGGTTTGATTCAGAATACTGCCGGTGACACTATCGAGTTTCCCGTGATAAGCTCAATAAAAGAAGGGCTTACTCCTATTGAATACTTCATCACGACTCACGGGTCTCGAAAAGGGCTTACCGACACGGCGTTAAACACCGCGAAAGCTGGTTATCTCACAAGAAAGCTTTTTGATGTGGGTCAAGATGTCATTATCGCCGAGGAAGAGTGCGGAACAAAAGAAGGCATATTGATAAAAAAAGAAAGCGCATCCGGAATGGAAGCCTCCATCGGGAAAAATATTCGAGGAAGGGTATTGACGCGGGATGTCTTTGATTCGGACTCAAAACTTATTTTCAAAAAAGGACATCTGTTGTCGAAGAAGGAAGCGTTGGAAATAGAGAAATCAGGAGTCGAGGATGTATTGGTTCGATCTCCGCTTACTTGCAAATCCATCAAAGGCATTTGCTCGATGTGTTACGGAGTTGACCTTGGTAAAGACCAGTTGATAGACATCGGAGAAGCGGTCGGCACCATTGCCGCTCAGGCCATAGGAGAACCCGGCACTCAGCTAACCATGAGAACATTCCACTCGGGAGGTACAGCATCTGTGGGCGGAGACATCACTCAAGGTTTGCCGAGAGTGGAAGAAGTGTTCGAAAAAAGAAAACCAAAAAGTCCGGCAGTTGTTTGCTCTGTAAACGGCGTTGTGAGCTCGATCAATGATTCAGGAAGCGAGAAAATCATAATTATTATTCCTGAAATTGAAGATAAGGCGAAAGTAAAGAAGTCATCAGAGGTGGAATATGAAGTGAATCACAAGAGAATGGTTCTCGTTAAGGTTGGCGATACGGTTAAGAAAGGCGATATAATCACCGACGGTTCGGCGGACATTGATGAAGTGTTCGAATATGCCGGCAAAGAAAAAGCGATGAATTATGTCATCTCCGAAGTCAACAAACTTTATGAACTTCAAGGGGAAGCCGTGTCAAGAAAGCATATCGAAATAATCGTGCGACAAATGTTTTCAAGAAAAAGAGTTAAGCATTCCGGAGCGACAGGGTTGTCGGTGGGGGATTTGGTGACTGATTATGAGCTCAGCGTGGAAAATGATAAAGCTAAAACAGTCGGAGGCGAAGAAGCGAAAGTTGATGCTATTGTTATGGGTATTGCGGAAGTTTCCTTATCAAGAAGAAGTTTCTTGTCAGCGGCTTCTTTCCAATGGACGACCAAAATCTTGATAAATTCGGCCATCCGAGGAAATCGCGACAAGCTTGTTGGATTAAAAGAAAATGTAATCATTGGAAGATTGATACCTGCCGGAACTGGATTCAAAGGAAGCAAGAAATACGAAATGGTGCGGGATGTAATTGATAATAAGAGAGAATAGTTCGGAGTAAAATTCGAAGCACGAAATACGAAACAGTATTTAAATTCTAAATATAAAATTCAAAACGAGTTTCAGATTTAGATATTATAATTTTGAATTTGTTTCGAATTTCGATATTCTGATTTCGAATTTATTAAAAATATGTCATCTTCCGTAGACAAAATAAAAGAGAGGCTTGGCATAGTCGATGTTGTCGGCTCTTATGTCAAGATGGAAAGAGCGGGCGGTAGTTTTAAAGCGCGATGTCCTTTTCATAACGAAAAGACCCCATCATTTTTCGTTTCTCCCGATCGCGGTTCGTATTATTGTTTCGGATGCGGAGCCAAGGGCGACATATTCTCATTCGTTGAAGAATTCGAGGGATTGGATTTCAAAGGAGCTCTTAAAGTCCTCGCAGGAAGAGCGGGCGTAGAGCTCGTTCCGGAAAATCCTAAACTGAAAAATGAAAAAGACAGGCTCTTTGAAATTATGGAAGAAGCAACTTCTTTTTTTGAAAATAATCTTTTGTACAAAAAAGAAGCGCTGGATTACATCAAAAAAAGAGGGATTGAAGACAAGACAATCAAAGAATGGAGAATCGGTTGCGCTTTGCCTTTGTGGCAGAATTTGGAAAACCATCTCAAGTCGAAAAAATTCTCTGAAATCGAAATGGAAAAAGCCGGACTTGTAAAGCAGGATGGAGGCAGGTCTTATGACAGGTTCAGAGATAGGATTATGTTTCCTCTGTTTGACAGCTCTGGCAGAGTGATAGCTTTCTCTGGGAGAATATTAAACGATGACGGTAAATCGCCAAAATATCTGAACAGTCCGGAAACGGAATTGTTCAGCAAATCGAAAACGCTTTACGGATTTGACCGAGCGAAATTCGCGATAAAAAGACTTGATTATTCCATATTAGTCGAGGGACAAATAGACTTGATCATGTGTCATCAGGCAGGGTATACGAACACTGTGGCATCATCAGGAACAGCATTGACGGCGAGTCATCTTGAAATTCTTAGGCGACTGTCAAATAGGGTAATAATGGCTTTCGATGCCGACAATGCCGGATTTAAAGCGTCGGCTAGAGCGTGGCAAATAGCTTTGTCTCTCGGTATGGAGGTAAAAATCGCCGAATTACCGAAAGGTTTCGACCCCGCTGATCTTATTTTGAAGGATAAGGACAAGTGGGCGGTGGCGTTGAAGGAATCCAAGCACATAATCGATTTTTATTCGGATCGCCTTTTTTCCGAAGAAACGGACAAAAGAAAAATAGCGATTGGCATTAAAAATGAAATTCTTCCTTTCATCGCGGCGCTTGAAAGCAGTATGGAAAAGGCTCACTATGTGGCGAAATTATGCGACAGGGCGGGAATAAAAGAAGATGCGATGTGGGAGGATTTGAAGAAAGTTAAATTTGACGGCGACGGACAAAATTTTGCCGGCAAAGAAGCCGTTCAGAGCGGGAAAAAAGACGAATCGCAACCCCTTAGAAAAGATTCGATTTTAAGAAAGATTGTCGGCATATTATCGTGGCAAGAATCAAAAGACAAGCCTCTTATATCCGCGAGTGAAGCGAAAACGACGCTTGAAAAAATAATAAGCGAAAATGACAAGAATAAAATAATGAAGATGACCGATGCTCGCAGAAACGAATTGATTTTTGAAGCGGAGGCTTATTGTGAAAACAGGCCGGATTTGAAAAAAGACTTGGATGATCTCTTTCTCAATTTGGAAGAAGAGTGTTTGAAAATAGAGATAGTCGAGGCAATGAAAGAAGTGGGTGAAGCTGAAAAGACTAAAGCAGGCGAAGATGAGATGAAGGGAATTTTAAAAAAGTATCAAGCATTGACAAAACGACTTGAAGATTTCAAAAGGAGAGGCAAGAGCGGATAGAGGATTTTTTTATTCTGTCAATCTATCAACATTTTAAAAAATAAATATGAAAAAGAAAATTCAAAAAAAAGTTTTAAATTCAAAAAAGACGGCGGTAAAAAAGAAAGCCCCGGCAAAAAAAATCAAAAAGGCGAGCGGTTCCAAACCGATTTCGAAAATACAGAAGAAAATAAATGAATACAAGCTGAAAACTAACAAACTTCTCGCCAAAGGGCGAGAGAGAGGTTTCGTCACATACGATGAGATTTTGAAAGAATTTCCCCACATCGAAGAGGACATCTCATTCTTGGACGATCTCTACGGCAAGTTGTCCGTAGCTGGCATTGATGTGCTCGAAGGGGGCGGAATACTCAGCATTGATCAAGAAGATGTTTCAAGCAAAAAGAATGTTTACGGAGGAAAAAATGAATCATCTCAAGATTCAATTCAAATGTATTTGAAAGAAATAGGACAGTACCCTCTTATTCCTGCGACTATGGAAAAGGAATTGGCGAAAAGAATAGAACAGGGTGATGAAGAAGCGAAAAATTTGCTCGCTCGCGCCAACTTGCGTTTAGTAGTGTCAATCGCCAAAAAATATGTGGGAAGAAGCGCCGACTTGACACTTCTTGATCTTATTCAAGAAGGCAATCTCGGACTGTTTAGGGCAGTTGACAAGTTTGATTGGACAAAGGGTTATAAATTTTCCACTTACGCGACTTGGTGGATAAGGCAAGCCATCACGAGAGCTCTGGCGGATCAGTCGAGGACGATAAGAGTCCCTGTTCATATGGTGGAAACAATCGCCAAATACAAGCAAGTCGTTCGCCGTCTTTCCCAAGACCTCGGTCGCGAACCAATGGCGGAAGAAATCGCCACGGAGATGGGGCTTGAAGTTGAGAAGATTTATAATATTGAAAAAATTGATCAGGACACAGTGTCTTTCGAAAGTCCGGTTGGCGACGACGGCGACGATGGCAAATCGACCTTAGGAGATTTTATCGCGGACGACAAAATCCTTTCTCCGGACCAAGACGCGTCAAGACGGATTCTTTCCGATCAAGTCAAAGAGATACTAGGAGATCTTTCTCCCAAGGAGAGGAAAATTCTCGAAATGAGGCATGGTTTGGTTGATGGGATTACTCACACGCTTGAAGAGGTCGGCAAAGAATTCGGTGTTACCAGAGAACGAATCAGGCAAATTGAGGCGAAAGCCCACGAGAAAATAAGAGTGCACGAAAAGATAAACAGACTCAGGAATTATTAAGAGCCTGTTAAAAATCTAATCGCAAAATATAATCAAAAATCAAGCTTGCCTGCTAAAATCTTCAAATTTCGGCTGCAAATCACTCATTCCTTCTCGACTATCTAGATACCCCGAATTACGAAATGCAAAATTTTAGGTCCTCGGGTCGCAAAATCCATTTGTTTTTTTAAATGTTTTTGCTCAACCAGACCGTAAATTTTTTCATTTCGTAATTCGGGGTAGATATACCTCATCGGACTTCCTGATTTTTGCTCGAAATTTGAAAGTTTTATCTAGGCAGTTAGATTTTTAATAGGCTTTTATTAGAAGAGGCGGGAGAGGGAGTCTTGCCACCACCTGTAATTTCGCGAGCGTAAATTTTTGCGTTCTGCAATTTAAAGTGTAAAATTGCAATATGTCGCTTATCTCACTAATCGATTCTTATGGTTATGTCGTCGTTTTTTTCGGCGGGATATTTGAAGGGGAGGCGGTTTTGATTTTGGGCGGGCTTGCGTCATATGGAGGTTTTTTGAAATTGCCACTTGTTATTTTTTTTGCTTTCATTGGCGCTATGGCGAGCGATTGGGCTTGGTTTTTTGCCGGAAGACACAAAGGAAAAAAAATAATCGAAAAATGGCCGAAATTGAAAAGTTTGATGTTAAAGCCCCAAAAGCATATCGACAAAAGAGCGACATTTCTTGCTTTTGCTCTTCGTTTTATGTACGGTTTCAGAACCGTTGTGCCTCTGAGTCTCGGTATGTCTCCGATAAGAACGCTCGTTTTCCTGTTTTTTAACACGGCAGGATCAATGTGTTGGGCATTAGGCATTGGAATCGCGGGTTATTTTTTCGGAGACATAATGGAAATATTCTTGGGGAGGTTGAAGAATTATGAATTTAAAATTATATTCTTCACTTTTATCGGAGCTGTGGCGGTATACTCGATTTACTCACTGATTAAATATTTATTACAGAAATCTTTCTAAAGTCCTTTGAATTACGAAATGTTCAAAATTGTCATTTCGCTCTCCTTCTGTCATTCCCGCGCAGGCGGGAATCCAGATTAAACCAATGCGAATCTGGATTCCCTTTTCCACGCCCGCAACGCCTGAGCGGACTCATTCTTGCGATGGCGGGCAGGGTCACGGGAATGACAAGAAATATCGTTTCGTAATTCAAAGTAAAGTTGTATAATATGTATTATTCATCAACTTAAAAATATATGGAAAATATTGAAATAAAAATTAAAACAACGCCTAAGGATTTTTTTGTCTTTATTGGATCAATGGTTGCGCTTTATGCTAGCGCTGTGAGTCTGTTGAATTTGTTGTTTGAGATTATCAACGCTTCATTTCCGGACGCGCTTAATTTCAGTTACGACAGATTTTCGTCCGGAATGCGCTGGTCAATCGCCTCGCTTCTGATTGTTTTTCCTTTGTATGTTTTCCTCTCGTGGTTCATAAATAAAGATTTGAATGCCAATCCGCTTAAGAAAAATTTGGGCATAAGGAAATGGCTGACTTACCTGACTCTTTTTATTGCGGGTGTCGCCATCATCACCGACCTAATAATGCTCATCAACACATTTTTAGGCGGAGAGATAACGGCGCGTTTCGGATTAAAAATTTTTGCCGTTCTCGCAGTCGTTGGAGCGATTTTTTCTTATTATATTTATGATTTAAGAAGAGATGTCGGACAAAAATCAAGCAAAATCAAATTACTTGTTTGGACAGTGTCTTTCGGAGTCATGGCTTCAATCGTGGGAGGATTCTTCATTATGGGTTCGCCAGCCACTTTGAGAATGAAAAGATTTGATGAGAGGAGGGTGGGTGATTTGCAAAATATCCAATATCAAATCGTTAATTTTTATCAGAGGAAAGGGGCTTTGCCAAAGATAGTAGATGATATGAAAGACTCAATTGCTGGTTTTTTCATTCCTGTTGATCCTGAAACAGGGAGTCCGTATGTCTATGAAAAAATCTCAGACCCATCCGATTTCTCAAATTTTAAGAAAGCATTTCCTTCATCTGTTTTGTCAACTGATGATATTCCGACATTTAAACTTTGCGCCGATTTCAGTCTGGATAGCGATGCTTTGGCGAATTTAAAAGGGGAGATGTCCAGACCTGTTCCCGCAAGTTCAGAAATGGGTTTTCCTCTTAATGAAAATTGGCAACACAAAAAAGGGTATGTTTGTTTTGACAGAAAAATCGACAAGGAATTATATCCGATACTGAAGAATGGGAAGATGTAATGTCGGTTATCTTATTCCCGTATCAATATCAAAATCAATTATTTCGGTTTGAGATGATTTTATGACCGCTTCTTTCTTTTCGCCTTCTCCTATGCCTGCGGGGTTTATTTGAACCCAATAATTTCCAGATTTTAACGCGATTTCGTAATTACCTTCGCTGTCGAGTCTTACTTTTTTAAGAATTGTTTTGCTATTTGCTTTGTAAATTATGACTTCTCGCGATGTGTAAGTTTCGGGCGGTATGAGGCAAGGTTCGCCCTCTCTTTGGACGGGGCAGATGGGACCTATGCTGACATGTCCCGACACATAGCCTTTATTTGTTTCGCTAGTGGCGTTTGATTTGCCATAAGGGTTCATAAACCAAAAATAAAAAATGGCGATAACGACAAGAATGATTGATCCGATAAAGATATTTTTTTTATTCATATTTTTTTGTTAAAACTAATAAAAATCGCCTAATGTCCGCCCATGGGGAATTCTCCCTCGATTCTTTCTTGCAAGCAAAGCAGTTTGCTTGCTTGAGCGGACTTTCGTTCCGCAAAGCTCCACTCAAGTCCGCCCAGCAGGAATTTCGAAGCTTACAGCTTCAGTATCCCGATTGGCTCGCTTGTTCGCGCAGACACTCCAATCTCGGCTCAATCGAGCTTCGAATCCTGACGAGAGCCAAGCCGTTGGCTCTCTCTGTTCGTCCACTCGCTTCGCTCCGTGTCCGCCCAGCAGGATTCGAACCTGCGACCAATCGCTTAAGAGGCGACTGCTCTACCAACTGAGCTATAGGCGGATT
>CAYIIG010000008.1:0-14632 GCA_964363425.1 uncultured Candidatus Saccharibacteria bacterium
TTTCATAACACCTGTATTTTAATACAAGTGTTGCAATTGATTGTTGAACTTATCAGGGGTCATTTTGCTTTTATAGGCGGACGGGCTATAATGTCTTAATTATCATAAAATAAAATAGTAAAATTATGGAAAACACAAATCAATCAAATGAATCTCAGGCGAATAATAATCCCCCGAAGAAATCCGGAGTCAAAAAAATCATACTGATAATCATAATTTTGCTCGCAATCGCCGGTGTGACGGGTTATTTTTTGGCGGGGAATTTTAATAAAAAAGTGGGGGAAATCGGCGTTTCTGTCGTCGGTGATTCGGTGGCTATCGTGAATGGAGAGAAAATCGCAAAAAGCGAATTTGAGTCGAGGGTCGGTCAAAACAAAGAGATCGCCAAGTCACAAGGAGTGAATTTAGCGGATGAAAAGACTGTTAAAGAAATTGAAAAAATGACACTGGACGAGATGGTAAACGAAAAGATTTTGCTTCAGGACGCCAAAAAGAAGGGACTAATCACGCCTGTTGCCGATGTTGAAAAAGCGTATAATGAGATATTCGCCAAATTTAAAAACAAAGATGATTTCACCAAAGAGCTGGCGACGCAAAATCTTACAGAGCAAAGTCTGAAAGAAAACATAACCAAACAACTTACATTGATTAAGTATATGGAGCAGAATGTCGATTCGAAAAACATCACAGTGTCGGAAAAAGAGATAGGCGATTTATACAAATCTTTGCGCGAAAAGCAAAAAAATATTCCCAAACTGGAGCAGATAAAAACGCAGATTGAAAATGAAATCAAGCAAAGCAAACTTAAAGTCAAGATTTTGGAGCTCATAGCCAAACTAAAAACAGGCGCGAAAATTGAAATTTCGGCGCAGTTTTAAGTGGCACATTGATTGGATTTGTTGTTAATTTTTACGCAAGATGTTTTCGAAATGCGATATTCTGTCATTCTCGCGCAGTTCTCTCAATTAGATTCCCGCCAGAGGCTTGCCTGCTCTTGTAAAGGTTGGGATGGGAATGATAATTCAAAATATTTCGTAATTCTAAGGGATATACAAACAAAATTATGACATCGCCTCAAATCGCCAAATTGTTGGAAAACCTCAGACAGCCCGCTGTTTCCGACGGTAACACATTTAAAGACGAATACTACATCAAGGTCAACGACCTCGCCAAGAAAGCGGGTATGTTTTACGAGAAAATTCGTTATATGATCGATTACAAAGAAGAGCACACCATTCGTCGAAATGCTATTCAGAGAATCTTAAAAAGAAACCTTTTTTTCAAAACCGAGGGGAAAGTGGCTAAAATTCTGGTGGAGGAGTTGATTCGGGGCGGGTATTTTGAAAACAAAGACTTTTTAGAAAGCAGGATTCACCATATTCAGTCCATTATAGACAAATTTTTATTACTTAGAAGTTTGTTGACCGACAGGACAAGAAGCGATTTGAGTGTAAATGGAAAGATTGCGAGCTTGACGGCGAGCGAGCTGGAAATTTACCTGTTTGGCGACAAGACTGAAGAATCCGTCCTTCTGTCTTTTTACGAAACCGTTAAGAGTAAAACAAAAATTTCTCAAATCGCCATAAGCGAGGAAAGAAAAGACATTCAAACATACATCGCTTGTCTGAGAAGTTTTCTAAAGGCGGACGAGCAAACTATAATTTATCGACTATGGCTCAGATTATCGCCTGGATGGTCGGATATGAAAGACGCTTCGGAAATTCGGGAAATCGCCAAAAATTTTCCGGCTATTTTATCTGAAATGGAGACGGAAATCAGAGACAAGTTAAGCCGTATAATTGCCAGAAAATTGAAAAATAACTCCGTCTATTTCAGCGTGATCAAAGAAATAGTCGAGAGGTACGGCGCTGACTCCGAACAAATTTTCGCCAATCCAGCATCGCTGGAAAAAGAAGCAAAAAATATCCTTGAGAGTCGATACAAAAAAGAAAACGAGCGGATTCGGAAAAGCGCGCTCAGATCCGTAATATACATTCTTTTTACAAAAACAATTTTGGCTTTCGCTTTGGAATTACCTTACGATATGGCGATACTGGGTAAGGTGCATTATCCTGCGCTTTTGATAAATATAATTTTCCACCCCGTATTGCTTTTCTTGATCACTTACACTATAAAACCGCTTGGAAAAAAGAATACCGACCTGATAATTTCAGGTATGAGCGCCGTTATTTACGATAAAGATGTTCCTATGATTCAAATCAGAGGACAAAAAAGCAGGAATTTTTTGCATTTCATATTTATGATACTATACGGGCTGATATTCGCTCTCAGCTTCGGTGTGGTTATTTACGCGCTCATAGGGTTAAAATTTAATTTTATGAGCATATCGCTTTTCATTTTCTTCTTGACTTTGGTTGCGTATTTCGGATTACGCATTAGATATATTTCAAAAAATTGGGCTATCAATCCGGACAAAGAAAGAACCCTTTATTTCTTGGGCAATATATTGATTATGCCGATAGTAGATGTCGGCAAGTGGCTGAGTGAAAGATTCGATAGCGTCAATATACTGGTTCTTGTTATGGACATCATTATAGAAACGCCATTCAAACTCCTTCTCAGCATATTCGACTCATTTATTTCATTTTTAAAAGAAAAGAGGGAGGGGATGTATTGATTGTTTTCCACAGACCGATTGTTTTGCTTTTTAAGAATGTGCTAGTATTATATCTAGCAACCAGTAAATTGGTTTGAAATAGGGTTAAGGTCGTATATTTTGTATTTATTATTATTAAATTAGTTAAGTTAATTAAAAAAAGATAAATAAAATGTTTAAATTTAAAAATGTTTTTTTGTTCGGTTTTGTGGCGGTGTTTGTTGTCGGTTCTTTGCTGGTGACGGAGAAGGCAGATGCCGGATTTTTCGGCAATTTGTTCGGGGCTAAAAAAAATGGCAATAATTCGTCGTCACAGCAAGCAAATGTCAATGAGTCAAAAAATGAAAATAAAGCAATTCAGTCACAGTCAATGGAATCAGGAATAACAGCCGGTGTTTCCATTATGAAAAAGGGTGATGGGTACGCGGTTATTGCAGGTGGAGCGAATGTAAAAACTGTGTCAGTAAGTGGCGATGTTTACACCATCACCGCCGAAGCTTCTTTCGGATCATCTAAATTTATTTGGACATTAAACGCCACCGCCAGCAACACTAAGGTGACGAGGCTTTATGGCGCGCCAAGCACTCTTTCTGAGATTTCAATCGGTAATAATTTGAGTTTCAATGGTTTGTTGGATGCCACAAAGACATCATTTACCGTTAACGCAACGGAGATAAGAAACTTTTCTGTTCAACTGAAGGACGCGCAATATAATGGCGTAATAACGGCAACCAGCACACTCAATTTCTTTATGCTTAAGGATGCAAAGGTTTCCGGTGATATAAAGGTTATCGTCGATGCTAACACAAAGATACAGAGCAAATTGTCGGAAGAAACCAATGCCCCCAAGCACGATATTACCTTCAGTGATTTGAAACCGGGGATGATTGTTCTTAACGCTCAGGGTGTTGTTGATACGACCAAAGCTCCTGTAGAGTTAAAAGCCAAGCAAATATTGGTTGTTCCTAAAGACGCACAGCAAAAAGAAGAATCTCAGACTGGAATCATCCAATCAATAGATGGCAAAAAAATTCCAACGACCATGAAAATACTTTCGAGCGGAGGCAAAACATTTACGGTTAATATGGATTCAAGAACAGCTTTTTTGACAACGAAAGGAACATGGAAGACAGGCGTAGGAGGACAAGGTTTCTTTGAAGCCTTGAAGGTAAAAGATTCTGTTTGGATTGACGGAACGCTGATTATCAAAACAGGGATAATCAATGCGACTACAGTTTGGCAAAAGATTAAGTAATAATAGAGAAAGTGTTTTCTAAAACAAAAAATCCCGCAAAAGCGGGATTTTTTGTTTTTCAATCTTTATAAAATATCCAAGGCTTTGCCTTGGATATTTTATTGGTGCCCGGGGCGGGAATAGGTCACAACTTTTTTGTTGGAACAAAAAGTCGCGACCCCGTCTCGCGCCGGTCGCGCTCCGACCTTCGATTCCCTCGACCAAACTTAAAACCCTCATCGGACTAATTCAAGAATACTTTTCCTTTCTGGTGCCCGGGGCGGGAATCGAACCCGCATGCCATTGCTGGCAAGAGATTTTAAGTCTCTCGTGTATACCAATTTCACCACCTGGGCATATTTAACGCTCTTAACTTGGAAACGAAACATCCAAGTCGCGTATTTAAGACTAATAGATTTTAACAAAAATCGTTGAAATTGGCGAATTTTTTCAGTTTTTTGCAACAGTCATTTTTTCCAGTAGCAGTTTGTTTTTGATTTTTAATATATTATAATAAAATTATTGAAATTATCAATCTTTTAAATTTAATTAAAAACATGACTGAAATATTTTTTTTGACAAAGTATCTGATTTTGCAAAGCCTCGGTATTTTTATCGCTATTGTTTTTTGCGCGATACTTTTGTTTTGGATTCTTTATAAATTGCATTCCAAAAAGACCGCGATTATTCTATTTTTTATATTTTTCGGAGTTTTTCTTTTCTTGTTCGCGCCGAAAGTTTTGCCCAGGCAAATTGAGTATCCTTTTGTTTTAAAAACATACGGTCCATCCAGCGGTCCCGCTATTCCTTTCAAAAATATATTGGCGTTTTTCAAAAATCTGAGCAAGATGGAGAAAGTTGCCGACATTGCTCAAGACCCGAATAGTGTGTCAGCTCCAATCACCCGCAAAGAATCCGCAACAGTAAAATTTGAAATTACGGCAAAAGAAGTCATTTCAGAAATAGCGCCAGGAGTGATTATGCCCTACTGGACATTTGGAGGAAAAGTTCCTGGACCGTTTCTTAGGGTAAGAGAAGGCGACACAGTTGAGCTTACGCTCAAAAATGACCCTTCAAGCGTCAATCCTCACAACATTGACCTTCATGCCGTAACCGGTCCGGGAGGGGGGGCGACAGTTACAAATGTTAAGCCGGGTGAATCAAAAACTCTGATTTTCAAAGCTCTTAATCCGGGACTTTATATTTATCATTGCGCTCATCCCAATGTTGCGGCTCATATGGCGCACGGAATGTATGGATTGATTTTGGTTGAACCGAAAGAAGGATTGCTGAAAGTCGATAAGGAATTTTATGTGGCGCAGGGAGAATTTTATTCCGCAAGCGATATGGGCGACAAAGGGCTTCAGGTTTTTGACGCCAAGAAAATGCTTGACGGACACCCCGACTACATCGTTTTCAACGGCAGGACGAAAGGGACTGTCGGCAATATGAGCGCGAAAGTCGGCGACAAAGTCAGAATTTATTTCGGCAACGGAGGAGTTAATCTGGTTTCTTCTTTCCATGTCATTGGAGAGATTTTTGACAAAGTTTATCCGGAGGCTGCCATCGGCTCCGAGCCTCATAAAAATGTTCAGTCAACGATAGTCCCCGCCGGTGGGGCGACGATAGTTGAATTCGGATTGGAAGTGCCGGGCAACTATATCTTAGTTGACCACGCTTTAGCTCGACTCGATCGCGGAGCTTGGGGGACGATCAAAGTAGAAGGTCCCGAAAACAAAGAAATTTTCGATGGCGTTTCCGATATGTCTGGAAATTCCGGACATTAAAACTTTGACCGCATACGATTCATTAATTTGAATGGGAAATTTTATTTTCTTTCTTTGTTATGAAACTTCTTGTGCACATCTCGGAGCTGTTTGTCTGTAATATGGGTGTATATTTGAGTAGTTGCGATATTGGAGTGACCGAGGAGGGATTGGACGGAACGGAGATCGGCGCCGTTTGAAAGCAAATCGGTAGCGAAGGAGTGGCGAATAGTGTGAGGAGTCACTTTCTTGGAAATTCCAGCTTTGATAGCGTAATGCTTGACAATTCGTTCGATTGAACGAGGGGTCAATCTTAGGTTGTGGGTTGTAGGTTGTAGCCTGCCCGCCGATGAGGCGGGGTTATAGGGAAAAATGCTAACAAAAAGAGCGTCGTCTATATCTTTTCTTTTGTCCAAATAATTTTTTATTGTTGTTTTCGCTTCGCTTGAAAGAAAGACTACTCTTACCTTACCGCCTTTTCCACGGATGGAAAATTCATCCGATTTCAAACTAATGTCTCTTGGAAGGGAACAGAGCTCTGAAACTCGAAGGCCTGTGGAAAAAAATAATTCAAGAATCGCCCTATCTCTCAAGCCTTTCAGCTCGCTTGTGTCAGGCGCGCCAATCAACCGATCAAGTTCTTCCGGTGTAATCAAATCAAGCGATCTCTCTCCGACTTTCGCCAGCTCGATTCGCTCCGGTGGCAAGGTCTCAATCCCTCGGCGAATCATATATTTAAGAAAAGAGCGGAGGGCGATCAGATAATAATTCTGAGTGTTCTTTTTCAAATTCTCTCTGCGTCCGTCAACTGTCTCTCGCGATTCTTGGCGATTCAACCATAGCCTGTATTCTCTTAGGATGTCATCACTGATGTCTTTCGGGCTATTGAGTTTTGAAAAAATCAAAAACCGCGTCAAATATCTCTCGTAATTCGCTATGGTTTTAAGGCTCCGGCCTTTTTCAATTTCCAAATGCTCCAGGTATTGTCTTTTTAATTGTTCTAGATTCATAATTTTTCTTAATTATACTACTTTTTTGATTTTATCTTTACTTTGTGAAATTTATAGCTTTAAAAACTCTATAAACTTATTTTCGCTTGCTTTGTGCTAATTCCTGTGCTAAATTATTATTTATTATGGAAACAAAAGGAATAAAAATTTCTCCGGTTGATGTGGAAGCAAGGAAGAATCTTCCGCTCAGCTCCGGTGATACTGTGCGCGTTTGGCAGAAAATTCAAGAAAAAGAAAAAATAAGACTTCAGTCTTTTGAAGGTTTGGTGCTTGCGCGCAAACACGGCAATGAATCAGGCGCGACATTTACTGTAAGGAAAGTTATTGACGGGGTGGGTGTGGAAAGAATTTTCCCCCTGTATTCTCCAGCGATTGATAAAATAGAAATTTTAAGACGGGCAAAGGTAAGAAAATCAAAGCTCTATTATGTTCGTGATAAAGCGGCGAAAGAAATAAGAAGACAGATGAGAAATATAATTGTGGAAAAAAGACCTGTCGAGGAAGAAGTGATTACTGAAAGCGAAAAAGCGATCCAAAACATTTAAAAATATTTCAAAAAATTCAAGGAGGTTGTCAAAAACCTCCTTGAATTTTTTTATGATAATTTTGTAAATCGCAAAAGATGATGTTAGACAATAGATTTTGCCTTTCAAATGTGTGTTTTTGTTTGACAATAGATTTTTCATTTGCTATCTTTAAAAGAGCCTTTTGAAAGGTTAAATTATTATAGGACTTCCACAGTCGGATGCAGTTCGAGGCGCGAGTGAGAAGCGACCGAAACATACTTCATAGTATGATGAGGGAGTCTCGGAGCGAAGCAACGAAGAAATGCGCCGATTGTGGAAGCGCTATTTTTTATGGCAAAGACATCAGTTATAGCAAGATCAAAGAAAGTGCCGAAATTCGCTTCTCGCGTAGTGAGAAGATGTTTTCGGTGTGGAAGAAAAAACGGATACATGAGAGATTTCGATCTTTGCCGAATTTGTTTCAGGGAATTTGCCAATGAAGGAATGATTCCCGGAATAAAGAAGTCGTCGTGGTAGAAATTATGAAAAGCACGAAATTAGAAATACGAAGCGCGAAACAAATTCAAAATCCAAATGTTCAAAATTATAAATATTTTGAATTTAAGATTTTAAATTTAGATATTGTTTCGAATTTCGATATTCGATATTCGAATTTTTAAAAAATATGGACTTAATCGCAAACATGATTATAAATATAAAGAATGCCGGAAACGCCGGTAAGGATTTTGTTGTTACTCCCCATTCCAAACTAAAAGAAGCGATTGCGAGTGCTCTCCTGAGAGAGGGTTACATCAAGTCAGTTTCAAAAAAGAAGAGATTGAATAATAAAATATTGGAAATAGGCATATCTTATGCGGACGGAAATCCAAAAGTCCAGGGGGTGCAAAGAGTTTCCAAATTTTCGAAGAGGGTCTATGAGAAATCAAGCCTTCTCCGACCTTTCAAAAATGGATACGGGAGCTTGATTCTTTCGACCAACAAGGGTATTCTCACAGGCAAACAAGCAAAGAAAGAGAAGGTCGGCGGAGAGGTGCTGTTTAAGATATGGTAAAAATTATGAAAAGCACGAAATTCGAAATACGAAGCGCGAAACAAATTCAAAATCCGAATATCCAAAATTCGAAATGTTTTGAATTTGGCATTTTAAATTTAGATATTGTTTCGATATTCGAATTTCGATATTCGAATTTTTAATAAATATGTCAAGAATAGGAAAAAAAATAATAAATATAGAACCAAAGACCGAAGTTTCATTTTTGGACGGTGTTTTTTTTGTTAAAGGTCCAATGGGTGAGATATCCAGAGAATTCAGACCGGAAATAAAAATAGAAATTGCCGATGGTAAAATATCCCTCAGTCCAAAGAGAAAATCTCTAGACATTATCGCGCTTTGGGGCACTTATGCATCTCACATCAGTAATATGATTTCAGGTGTTCATAAGCCTTTTGAAAAAAAACTCATAGTGGAAGGCATCGGCTATAAATCGGATGTTAAAGGCGATGATTTGACGATGAGTTTGGGATTTTCTCATCAGGTAAAGATGAAAATAGACAAAGGTTTGAAAGTAACGGCGGAGAAAAACATCATCACGGTGTCTGGAATCGACAAGGAACAAGTCGGTCGATTTGTGGCAAAAGTCAGGGATATGAAAAAGCCTGAACCGTACAAAGGTAAAGGAATAAGGTATGAAAATGAGGTCGTGAGAAGAAAGGAGGGAAAGAAATCGGTGTAGAATGAAGAAGTAGCTATTTAGCTTGTAGCTTCTTAGGAAAGAGGAAGCCATAAAATCATCTTTCTAAAAAGCTAAACAGCTACAAGCTATCAATCTAAATTTATGATCAAATCAAAAATTAAAAAACAAAAAATCGAAAGAAGGCATAAAAAAATACGCGCCAGAGTAATTGGCGCGTCTGATATTCCTCGTCTTTCCGTTTATCGATCTAATAAATACATATACGCTCAGCTTATAGACGATTCTGTCGGAGGTACTCTCGTTTCTTTGTCATCCGCCAATATTAAAGGCAAGACATTCGTTGATCGCGCGCGCGAAACAGGGAAAGAGCTTGCCAAAATAGCTGGAGGCAAGAATATAAACAAGGTCGTTTTTGATCGGGGAGGTTTCAGATATGCGGGAAGAGTCAGGGCTTTGGCAGAAGGAGCCAGAGAGGGCGGTCTTAAATTTTAAATATAGATTATGGATAAAGAAGAAAATAAAATAATTGGCGAAACTGTGGTTTCCGAAGCCGTTCAAGCAGCTCCGGTTAAAGATGGTTTAAGTGGCGCTCAAGCGCCGAAAGAATTTAAAAAAGCGCCTTTTGCGTTTTCGCGAGAAAGGACGAAAAATTCCAGAAAGTCGAGCGGACGAGAACCTCGCGCAAAGCCGGAGTTCGACCAGAAACTCATCAACATAAGAAGAGTTGCCAGAGTAGTTTCCGGAGGCAGAAGGTTCAGTTTTAGCGTTGCTGTTATTACTGGAAACAGAAAAGGCATGGTGGGGGTAGGTTTGGGCAAAGCCGGAGATACTGCGCTTGCGATAGATAAAGCTGTCAGGAATGCCAAGAAAAATATGATCAATGTCGCTTTAACAAAAACAATGTCCATCCCTCACGAAGTCTCCGCAAAATACTCCAGCGCGCGGATCATCATAAGACCAGCCCCGGGAAGAGGAGCTACCGCGGGCAGTGTGGCAAGATTCGTTATTGATTTGGCGGGAGTAAAAGATGTCTCGGCAAAAGTCCTGTCTGTATCAAAGAACCATTTGAATATCGCGAGAGCCACTATCGTCGCGCTAAGCAAAATCAGCAAGCCGAAACCGGTTAAAAATGTTTTGCCAAACGGAGAAATCACAACTAAAAACGAAACTGAAATTAATCTGAAAGGAAAAGAAAATAAAAGCTTGACTGGCGTAAAGCAATAGTCGCAATTTCTTCGTTAAATCAAAAATTATGCAAACACACAATATAAAAAGAAAAAATCCCAATTACAAAAGCGACAGAGTCGGAAGGGGCGGAAAAAGAGGTAAGACTTCCGGTCGCGGAACGAAAGGTCAAAATGCCAGATCGGGCAGAAAGAAAAGACCGGAAATGAGAGATCTTATCAAGAAAATACCAAAATTGCGCGGGCTGGGAAAAAATACCAACAAGACTGTGAAGCAATATTCAGTATTGCCTATAAATTTGGAAATTATCGAGAAAGTATTTTCAAAAGGCGATAAAATCACACCTTCATCGCTCGTGAAAGCCGGAGTTATAAATCTTCAAAAAGGGAAAAATCCAAAAGTGAAAATTCTTGGAAAAGGAGATTTGACGAAGAATTTTAATGTTTCGGGATGCGCTGTGTCCGCGGAAGCCAAGGTGAAGATTGAGAAGGCGGGCGGGACAGTAAACTGAAACAGCTTACTAGATTGTAGGTGGTAGGAATTAGGTTGTAGGAAAAAATAATGAAAAGCACGAAATACGAAGCACGAAATACGAAACAAATTCAAAATCCGAATGTCCAAAATTCGAAATGTTTTGAATTTGGTATTTTAAATTTTAATATTGTTTCGGATTTCGGATTTCGATATTCGAATTTTCAATGAGTATGAACAACTTCATAAACAAAATCGAGCTTATATTTAAAGACAAAGCTATCAGAAAGCGAATATTTTTCGCTTTGGCGGCGCTTGTTGTTTTTCGCCTGTTCGCTTCCATTCCCATTCCCGGAATCGATTCGGTCAAGCTCCAGCAATTTTTCAGCGGCAATCAATTTTTCGGACTCTTAAACATTTTTTCCGGAGGCGGACTTTCCAAACTTTCCATAGTTATGCTTGGTGTCGGACCTTACATCACAGGCTCGATCATTATGCAGTTATTAACTATGATGTCACCTAAGCTCAAGGCTTTGTATCACGAAGAAGGCGAGGCTGGAAGAGCTCGATTCGCTCAATACTCAAGACTTCTCACTATTCCTCTCGCCCTTATTCAAGGGTTCAGCTTTATGACACTGCTTCAAAAGCAGGGAATTATTATCCAGAGCGGTCCTATCGAAATGCTGACGAATTTGGCAGTGATAGTCGCAGGCTCCGTTTTGCTTATGTGGGTTGGAGAGCTTATCACGGAGTTCGGCATAGGAAATGGAACATCACTAATTATTTTTGCCGGCATCGTCGCCGGTCTGCCGTCGTCAATCAGTCAAAATCTCTACTCTTTCGATACGGCTCAAATACCTATGTACATCGGTTTCTTAGCCGCCAGTTTGGCTGTCGTCTTAGGTGTGGTGGTCGTCACGGAAGCGGAACGCCCAATACCTATCACTTACGCAAAAAGAGTTCGCGGTATGAAAGTTTATGGTGGAATTTCCACATATCTTCCTCTTCGTGTCAATCAAGCTGGAGTCATACCTATCATCTTCGCCCTCTCTATCCTTTTGTTTCCTCAGATGATTTTCAGGTTTCTTGAGACGGCGAGCAATGAAATAATAAAGTCCGTGTCGCAATTCGCTTTGGGAATTTTGGCAAACGGCTGGTTTTACGCCATCGCTTATTTCCTGCTCGTTTTCGTTTTTACTTATTTCTACACAGCGGTGACATTTGACCCTGAAAATATTTCCAACAATTTGCAGAAAAGCGGGGCATTCATATCCGGAGTTCGCCCCGGACAATCCACTTCTGAATACATCGCTAAAATTGTTACAAGAATAACACTTGTCGGCGCGCTTTTCTTGGGATTTATCGCTGTTTTGCCTCTAATCACGCAATCCATTACCGGAATAACTTCTCTTGCTATCGGCGGAACAGCTCTTCTTATCGCGGTTTCTGTTGTTATCGACCTCGTAAAAAAGATTGAAGCTCAGATTTCGATGAGGGAATATTAAAATGATATAAAGCACGAAATTCGAAGCGCGAAGCGCGAAACAAATTCAAATAATTAAATTATAAATCATAAAAAAGTTTAAATATTTTGATTTTGAATTTAGACATTGTCTCGGATTTCGATATTCGAATTTTGGATTTATAAAAATTTTATTTTCAAATTTTTAATTGATATGTTGCCACAAAATTTTATTTTTATCGGAAGATCGGGATGCGGAAAAGGAACGCAAGCCAAATTGCTCGGTGAACATTTGAGAAAAATCGACCCCCAAAGAAATATTTTTTTCCTTGAGACAGGAGCAGAATTCAGGAAATTTATTCAAGGAGAGAATTATACGCAGAAACTTTCAAAACAAGCCTATAACGACGGCGTTCTTCAGCCAGAATTTCTTTCCATCTATATGTGGTCGCATATTCTTGCGGAAAACTTCAAAGAAGACGAGCATCTTATTGTTGACGGAACGCCGAGGAAATTCCACGAAGCAGGCGCTTTGCATTCAATTTTTGATTTTTACAAGAGAGAGAAACCTAACCTTGTTTTTATAAATGTCGGAGAGAAATGGGCGACAGACAGGTTGGAAGGCAGAGGAAGGCTCGATGACAATCGCGATGATGTTAAAATGAGGTTGGGTTGGTATAAAAGCGATGTCTTGCCTGCTATTGATTTTTACAGAAACAATCCGAAATACATTTTTCTTGAAATAAACGGCGAGCAGACTGTTGAAAAAGTCCACCAAGATATTATGAGCAAGCTGGATTTTTGACGTAGCGCAACTTGGACGTTTCGTTTCCAAGTCACTTGGAAACGAAACGTCAAAGTTTAAATGCAACAAATGATCACCATAAAGACAAAAGAAGAAATAGAAATTTTGCGGGAAGGCGGACACAGGTTGGCGGAGATAATGGCGACGATTTCAGAGAGGGTTATGCCCGGAATAAGCTCAAGTGAATTAAATGATTTTGCTGAGATAATGGCGATTGAAAATGGAGACAAACCTGCCTTTTTGAATTATAAACCTTATGGAGCGAAACGCCCTTATCCGGCGTCTTTGTGTGTCTCTGTGAATGAAGAAATCGTTCACGGCATACCGAACGAAACTGAAAAGATTTTAAAAGAAGGCGATATTGTGTCGCTTGATATGGGGCTTGTTCACAAAGGACTGATTACCGATATGGCGGTGACGGTTCCCGTGGGAAAGGTTGACGATTCGGCGCGAAAACTCATTGAGGTTTGCCGAGAGTCTTTGATGAAAGGAGTTGAGTCAGCTCGCGGAGGCAACACTATCGGCGACATCGGTTTTGCCATTGAAAGATTTGTTCGTCCGTTCAGCTACGGAATAGTGAGGGAGCTTGCCGGACATGGTGTCGGTTATAAAGTCCACGAAGAGCCTTTCGTTCCGAATTTTGGTAAGAGAGGTAAGGGGGAGAAGCTCAAACCCGGGATGGTTTTGGCGATTGAACCGATGGTAAACGAAGGGACGGAAAAAATAATTCTGGACGAAGACGGCTATACTTATTCTACCGCCGATTGTAAACGAAGCGCTCATTTTGAACATACGATTTTGATTACAAAAGGCGAGGCGGAAATCTTGACGAAATTATAAGGCAAGCCCCCTACCGACATCGGATGTCGGTAGGGGGCTTGGTGATTGACGAGGTCGAGTAAGTATTTTGAATTGTGAAAATTTGTGGCGAAGGGGGATTGTATTTAGGTATAATGTTTGTAAATTATGAAAGAAGAAAAATTAAACCAAGAGGCAAAGGTTGAGGCTCCGAAAAACAAATCCGAAAAAGAGCTTTCTCTGTCGGAAATTGACGAGTTTATAAAAGAAAGCGAAAAAGTTTCCATTAGTTTGGATCAATTTTCCAAAGATGAGATTTTTAAGAAAGAAAATTTTTCAGACCTGCGAGTGGTAATAGATAAACCCGATAATAAATTCGATGAAATCGCCTATACTGAAGCCGAACTCGGTAAAAAATACAATGATTTTTTTAGAAAATTTAATTATTTTACCAGTTTCAGTCTGAACAAAAAAAGATATGAATTGTCAGTATCAAAAGACAGAGAAAAATCTGGAGTGTTAAAGTCAAAAGATAGAGGGCTTTTGGATAAAACAAAAATAAATGAAAATGTTGTCGGTAAAAGTATTGAAATTGTACAAGATGAAAAGGGTAAACAAGAAAGAAAATATCTTGAAGAAAATGTAATTGATGTTCAAGGCGATTTTAAAAAAGACAATTCCGAAAGAATAATCGCCAAGTCGTTTGAGGTTGTTGATGGCGAAATAGTAAAGTATGTCGGTAGTGGCAGGACAGAAAAAGGGCAAATAGAAGCCGCAGGGAAAATGCGCGAAGTGGAAATTAGTAGATTGGAAATTACAAACGGTCTGGAATTAGTTAACCTTAAAGAGGTTATGAAAAGGAATACTAAGAGCAAAGTTTCTTTTTTAAAATTGTCTGAACATATGTCGGATGAAGAAAAAGTGAAAGTAACATCAAAGCTTGATGATGAAGAGAATCAAACAAAAGAAAGAATAAAAGAAAAAGAAGAAAAAATCGTCGAAGAAACAAATAAATTCATAATTTACCTCGTCCGCTTGCGGCGAGCGTATGCGCTTCAGATGA
>CAYIIG010000009.1:0-14351 GCA_964363425.1 uncultured Candidatus Saccharibacteria bacterium
ATGCATACTTCTATTTTACTAGAGGAAGGGGACTTTTGAAAGAGGTCTAATATATCTATGCCCGACGACCAAAATATAACTCAAAACCGTATTTCCAAAAAATGGAAATCTAAGGTATCATATTGGAATAATGATAAGCACAGCAAGATTGCAACTGATTTTCTTTATGATTTTGACGGCGGGGGTTTCCGCGCTGGTTTTTTTCATATTCAAGCCTTACATCGCGCCGATATTTTTGGCGGCGATCATAGCTATCGTGTGTCATCCTTTTTACAAAAGATTGCTGAAATTTTTCGGAGAAAAAAAGTCGCTGACTTCTGTTGTGGCGGTTCTTATCGTTCTCGGCGCAATTTTAATTCCATCAGTTTTTATCGGCATCGCTCTTTATAAAGAAGCGACTGCTTTTTATTTCCACATATCGTCGGCGCAGACGAGTAATGAAGGAATGTTAAGCGTGATCACGAACTTTTTTGAAAAGAGGGTAAGCGTTTTTGCGCCGGGAATTTCCATTAACATAGGCGAATATTTGCAAAAGCTCACAAGCTGGACAGTAGAACATCTCGACAACCTTTTCTCCAGCTTCTTCAGTATTTTGATAGGTTTGTTGCTTATGATTGTTTCTCTGTTTTATTTTTTGAAGGATGGCGACAGGATCGTCAATCGGCTGGTCTCGCTCTCTCCTCTTGCTGATTCCTACGACGAGCAAATAATGAAGAAGGTTGGATTATCCATAAACTCAATTGTCCGAGGTTCGCTTATCATCGCCTTGATAAAGGGCATCTTGACAGCGATCGGTTTTGTTATTTTTTCCATACCCAACCCGATACTTTGGGGTACGGTATCGGCTCTAGCTTCGCTCGTTCCAGTCATCGGTTCGTCAATCGTAGTCGTTCCGGCGATTTTGTACCTTTTTGCCGCCGGTTCATATTTTAATTTAATCGGATTTGCCGTTTGGGGTATTGTTTTTATCGGACTTTCTGATAATGTATTAACTCCGCTTCTTTTGAAAAAAGGAATGAAAATTCACCCGTTCCTTATCTTGCTTTCCGTATTCGGCGGGTTGGGATTGTTCGGACCGATCGGTTTCATCGCCGGACCGGTCGCGTTAAGCTTGCTATTCGCGCTTTTTGAGATTTACCCGTTAATAACCAAAAAAATAATATATGAGAAAAGCAATAATTAAATTTTTTGACAGGATTGAGGACAAGGTTCGCATTCGCTTGAGCCACCGAGCGATACTTTATGCTTTTGTCGGAGGTGGAGCAACTTTGCTTTTTTGGAGGGGTGCGTGGAGAACTTTTGACGCGATTGAGGGTTTGGGCGGAATTTTCGCTATTTTGCTTTCGCCTCCTGTTTCATTGTTTTTGTCCATCGTTATTCTTTTGGCGACAGGGCTTTTTGTGTCAGTCTTTATCGGAGAGAGAGTGATTATTTCCGGACTAAAACAAGAGAAGAAAATTTTTGAGAAGACAGAAAGCGAGATCAAAGAAGAGGAGAGTATGCTGTTCGAGATGAAAATGGCTGTAGATGAGCTTAAGAGAGATACGGCTGAAATAAGAGAAATAATGGAAGGGTGGAAGAAAAATTTATAAAAATGATAAAAATAGTGACACACAATCAGCATTTTCATCCAGATGATGTTTTTGCCGTAGCAACACTGTCAATTTTTTTGAATAAGCATTTTGAAATCGCTAGAACGAGGAATCCTTTGATAATCAAGGACGCTGATTTCGTTGTTGATGTCGGCGGAGAATATGATGAAGAAAGAAATCGCTTCGACCATCATCAGAGTGGTGGCGCAGGAGAGAGGGGTAACGGCATTCCTTATGCTTCGTTCGGTCTTGTGTGGAAGAAATACGGAGTTTCCATTTGCGGTTCAGAGGAGGTTGCGGAAATAATTGAGAAAAAGATTGTCGAGCCGACCGACGCCGAGGATAATGGAATTACCATAACAAAGTCGATATTCGAGGAAGTTTATCCGTATTCGTATTTCAGAACGATTTATATTTTAAATCCAACATGGAAAGAGAGGAATATTGACCGCAACAAATTATTTATGAAAGCGGTGGAATCATCTAAAGAAATTCTCTTGAGAGAAATAGAAATAGCTCAACATTTTATCGAAGGGAGGCAATTTGTGGAGAAAGCTTACGAGACAGCCGAAGATAAGAAGTTGATTATTTTAGAGAGCGAGTATTCTTGGAAAGATGTTTTAGATAAACACAAAGAGCCGATTTTTGTCGTGGCGCCGAATTTTGAAGAAGAACAATGGAGGGTTGTTGCCGTGAGAGATAATTCGCATTCTTTTAAAAACAGGAAAAATTTGCCAGAAAGCTGGGGAGGAAAGAATGATGGGGAGTTGGCGCTGGAAACCGGAGTTTCGGATGCCGTTTTCTGTCATAGGAATCTTTTCATCGCTTCCGCATGGTCAAAAGACGGGGCGATAAAAATGGCGAAGATTGCGATTGAGAAATAATAAGTCTTAAAAATAAAAATATGGCATTCATAGATGAAATAAAATTGAACATCAAAGCCGGTATCGGAGGCAATGGTGTGGTGAGGTGGCGACATTTGAAAGGCAAGGAGTATTCGGGTGCGGCGGGAGGGGATGGAGGAAGAGGCGCGAATGTTTATGTCAAAGCGCTCAGGGATTTGAGTATTCTTGCTAGATATAAAAATGTTAAAAATTTTGAGGGGGAGTGCGGGGAAGCCGGTATGAAAGACAGTAAACACGGTAAGAATGGAAAAGATTTGGTAATTGAATTACCGATCGGTTCGGTAATTACGAATTTAAACACTGGCAGAAAAATCAACCTTCTAAAGGAGGGAGAAAACATTTTGATTTTGAAAGGCGGAAACGGTGGCTACGGCAACGAACATTTTAAAGCCTCTACTAATGTGACGCCTAAGCAGTCTACCAAAGGCAAGCCGGGCGAGGAAGCGGATTTCTTGATAGAACTGGAGCTTATAGCAGACGCTGGATTTGTCGGACTCCCGAACGCCGGCAAGTCAAGCCTCTTAAACGAGCTTACCAAAGCCAAATCAAAAGTCGGCAGTTATGCTTTCACGACTCTCGAGCCTTATTTAGGAGATATGGAGGGGTTTATCATCGCCGATATTCCTGGACTTATTGAAGGCGCGTCGGAAGGCAAGGGTCTCGGACATAAATTTTTACGGCACATAAAAAGGACGAAGGTTATTATTCATTGCATTTCGGCGGAAAATGAAGATGTTGAGAATTCTTATCGCGTTATAAGAAAGGAACTTGAAAACTATGACCCTGAGCTGGCAAAGAAGAAAGAAATTGTCATACTCACCAAAATCGATTTGATTGATTCGGAATCTTTGAAAAAAATAATCAAGAAAATTTCAAAGGAAAATTCCGAGATATTGACGGCGACGGTCTATGACGACGAATCGATAAAAAAACTTAAAGACGGTTTGATAAAGATGCTTAGAAATATATAATTTGAGCAATGAATTATAAGACCACAATAGGACTTGAAATACATGCAGAATTGAAAACCAAGACGAAGATGTTTTGCGATTCAAAGAATGACACGGAAGAAAAAACGCCGAATGTGAATGTCTGCCCTGTGTGTATGGGGCATCCGGGAACATTGCCGACAATAAACAAAGAGGCAGTCAAGAAAGTTCTCAAAGTTGGAATAGCTCTCGGCGGAAACTCGGCGGATTTCAGCGAATTTGACAGAAAAAATTATTTTTATCCAGATATTCCTAAAGGCTATCAGATAAGCCAGTATAAATACCCTTTGGTAAAAGGCGGGGATTTAAATGGGGTGAAAATTACGCGAATTCATCTTGAAGAAGACACGGCAAAATCTTCTCATGATACAGGTGAATACAGCTTGGTAGATTTCAACAGGGCGGGAATTCCTTTAATGGAGCTTGTCACAGAGCCTGTGATTCACAGCGGTTCCGAAGCTGCGGCTTTCGCCAAAGAATTGCAATTACTACTTCGCTATCTCGGCGCGAGTGATGCCAATATGGAGAAAGGGGAGATGAGGGTGGAAGCTAATATCTCTGTCAGTAAATCCGAAATCCGAAATCCTAAATCCGAGACAAATTCTAAATTAGAAATTCAAAATTTTAATGAAAAACTAGGAACAAAAGTCGAAGTGAAGAATCTTAATTCCTTTAGAGCTGTTGAACGAGCGGTAGCTTATGAGACGGAAAGACAAATTTCTTTGATTGAAAGTGGGGGAAAAGTTATTCAGGAAACAAGAGGCTGGGATGAAGGCGGGCAGAAAACTTTTTCCCAAAGATTGAAAGAAGAGTCTCATGATTATCGCTATTTTCCAGAGCCGGATTTACCAAAATTAAAAATAAGTGAAATTCCGGAATTCAGCGTGGAGAATTTGCGGAAAGAATTACCGAAATTACCGTGGGAGAAAAGAGAAATAATGAAAAAAGACTTTGATTTGAAAAATGAAGCTGTTGAAATTTATGTTCAAGATATTGAGATGGGAAAGTTTTTTGAAAATGTTGTTTCCGACTTGGACATCCGATGTCCAAGTTCGGAACTCGGACATCGGATGTCCTTATATTCGCTTGCTTCCAATTATATTATTTCCGACTTGTCTGGATTGATGAAAGAAAAAAGTATTTCAATCAATCAAATCAAAATTAGCCCAGAAATGTTCGCCAAACTTATTAATATGACAGTGAAAGGCGACTTATCTTCTCGCGCGACCAAAGATGTTTTGAAAATTATGTTTGATAATGGTGGCGACCCTGAAGTGATAGTTAAAGAAAAAGGCTTGGCGCAATCTTCTGACGATTCTTTTATTAAAAATATCGTGGAAGAGGTGATAAAAAATAATCCCACCGTCGCCCAAGATTTTAAAAATGGCAAAGAAAATGCCCTACAATTTCTCGTAGGGCAAGGAATGAAGTTAAGTAAAGGCAAAGCCAATCCCGGAGCGTTGCAAAAACTGTTGAAAGAAAAATTGGGGGAATAAAAAAACCTACCCTTGTCTTTGCGGATAAACAATAGGTTTTTAAATCCAAACATTTGAAACTTTTTATTTTATTTTTCATTTCGCTTAATAGCTTATACTAAGCGTTGCAATTCAATGTTGAACTCAGGTGATGATTAAAAAACATTTTATATTTATTTTAGCGGTAGTTGTTGTGTTAGCAGTAATCGGCATCGTTGCTGTTATTGTTTCAACAGACAAAAAACTTCACTATTCCTCATCTGAAATTTGTGTCAAAGAAGGGACGAATAGCATTGTTCTTAAAGCTATGTCTTCAAAATATCCAAGCAGCAGAATACTTGACATCTACGAGGACTCATCTGGTCCTGTGCCATTTGTTGCTATTAAGATTAAGAAAATAGATGGAAAGATTGTTGAAAGAGAATTAAATTGTAAAGGTAATTATTTTGTTGAGCAGTGCAACCCAGTCTTCTTCAAAGAAAAAGCATGGTGTTATACTGACGATAAAAATCAAGGAGAAGATCAATGCAGATTGGACGAGTGTTATTTTGATGTAGCAAAATTTAGCGAAGAAACAGAAACTTGTAAAAAAATAGGGAATTTACATAAAAAAATAATTGCTTCACTTTTATTGCTGGACTAAACCCCAATGAATGGAATGATTCAATTTGCAGTAAACTAAACGATATTGAAGCCAAAGACGGTTGTGTGAATTTTTTTAAGGAAGACAAAGAAGATTAAAAAAGAGTTAAGGAGGGCTATGGGAAAATTATACCTTTTAGCCAAGATAATAATTAATCAGGCTTGTTTTAGACTAAAAAAACCTAAAACATATCCTTGGGAGAACGGAACCGTTTGAGGCTCATTATGTATGGGAGGAGACTCTCACTTTTTTTATTGAAACTCTTCTGCTATAATGCGGGCATTAAAACATTAATTTGAAAATAATCAGATTCGAAAATATCCGCTGATTTGGCGGGTAAAATGTTGGTGTTGATTTAAGGAGAACCAAAAAATATGGCCAAAGATGAAAATAAAAAGAGTTCATACGGAGCGGAGGCGATAACTGTCCTTGAAGGGCTGGAACCTGTTCGAAAGAGACCCGGAATGTATATCGGCACCACAGGACCGGACGGTCTGCATCATTTGATAATTGAAATTTTTGACAACTCGCGAGACGAGGCGATGGGTGGTTTTTCTAATGACATAGAGGTTGTTCTTTTACCCGGCAATCGCATCCGCGTGACGGACAATGGTCGGGGTATCCCAGTCGACATCCATAAGCAGACTAAAGTTTCCGCTCTTGAAACTATTATGACGACGCTTCACGCCGGAGGTAAATTCGGCGGAGAAGGCTATGAAGTCTCAGGCGGTCTTCACGGCGTAGGCGCTTCCGTCGTGAATGCTCTTTCCATTTATACTAAAGTGACCGTCCACAAGGACGGAGGAATTTATTTTCAAGAATATTCACAAGGCAAAAAGAAAGCTAGTGTGAAAAAAATCGGCAATTCCAAACTTCACGGCACGATAGTTATATTTGAGCCTGATATAGAAATTTTCAAAGAAGTTGCTTTTGACTGGGACAGGGTAGTTTCCCATATGAGACAACAAGCATATCTTGTCAAAGGACTTAGAATCTCTTGCGTTGACGCGCGCAAATATGAAAACAAATTCAACGAAAGTGATGTTTTTTATTTCCGCGAGCTTGGGCTTGAAGTTCCTTCTCAGTCTTTTTATTTTGAAGGAGGGCTTTTGTCGCTCGTCAAATTTTATAATCAATTTCAAAAGCCGATTCACAAGAATGTTTTTTATGTGGAAAAAGATTCAGAGGGAGTCAAGTCTGTGGAAATTTCTCTCCAATATGTCGATGACATTTCGGCGAGAATTCTCGCTTTTGCCAATAATATTTACAATCCTGAAGGAGGCACGCATTTGACCGGTTTCAAAACTTCTCTCACGAGGACGCTCAATAATTATTCCAGAAAAAATAATCTGCTTAAGGAAAGCGAGGATAATTTTACGGGAGAAGATGTGCTTGAAGGTTTGACCGCTGTAGTGTCCGTAAAGATGCGAGAAATTCAGTTTGAAGGTCAGACAAAAGCAAAATTGGGATCAGTCGAAGCCAGAGGGGCCGTCGAGTCGGTTTTCGGAGAGGCATTTAGCGCATTTTTGGAAGAAAATCCTGATGACGCCAGATCTATAATTTCTAAAGTTGTCCTTGCTCTAAAGGCGAGAAAGGCCGCCAAAGCCGCCAAGGATTCGGTGCTCCGAAAAGGGGCGCTTGAAGGTATGACCTTGCCCGGCAAACTTGCCGATTGTCAGAGTAAAGATGCTTCCGAATCAGAGGTGTTTATAGTGGAGGGGGATTCTGCCGGAGGAACAGCGAAGACCGGGCGCGATAGAAAGACTCAAGCGATTCTTCCTCTTCGAGGTAAAATTTTGAATATCGAAAGAGCTCGATTGGATAAAATGCTGGCATCCGAACAAATCAAAAATCTTGTTGTGGCTATCGGCACCGCGATAGGCGATACTTTTGATATTACAAAACTTCGTTATCATAAAATAATCATAGCGACCGATGCCGACGTGGACGGGGCGCACATCCGGACGCTCATTCTCACTTTGTTTTACCGATACTTCAAACCTCTTGTCGAGGGGGGATTTATTTACATAGCCCAACCGCCTTTGTTTAAGGTAAAGAAAGGTAAAGAAACTTTTTACGCATATAGTGATGAAGAAAAGAAGAAGATTATCGGCAAGGAAGATGAGGTTATTGAAATAGAGTCATCCGAAGAAGGCGCTGTTTCAGAAGAGGAAGAGGATGAAAGCGGAAAAAACAAGAAAGGTCCAAAAATTTTGGTTCAGAGATACAAAGGTCTGGGAGAAATGAATGCCGAGGAGCTTTGGGAGACGACGATGGATCCAGCTAGAAGAATACTGAAGCAAGTGAAAATTGACGATGCGCAAGAAGCTGACAAGATATTTGATATGTTGATGGGCACCGATGTCCCATCTCGAAAATCTTTCATCCAATCCAACGCCAAAATGGCGAATTTGGATATATAGTTAGGAGATTGTTAACTTTCCAAACCCGCTTTTTCCTTGCATAAATTTCATTTTTGAGGTATGAATTGGGGTAGATTTGGTTTTATTTTAGTTCTTTGTTTTTTGGCATTAAGGAGGATGTTGCGATGGGAGAGAATAATCGTTTTTCTAGTGGTTATACTTTTAGCGAGGGAAGGACTGGGGGCGATCAGTTAGTGGAATTTACTTGCCGACCCGAGGAGGTTGAACAAGTAAAGGAATTTTTAAAAATAATCCGTACTATTGATATTCCAACTACAGGACGTGTTGCTGTTGGTCATGGCGGGTATAGTCAATATACTCGTTATAATATCACACAACACAAATACGCCGCAGGCGGTCAAGCGTATATTGAAGTCTTGGAAATCAAGAATCCGCCAGATGGGCGATGTGGAATCGTCATAAATGAATACCATAACGGTGATTCCGTGTTCACCGAATGGCATACTCTAGAGCACGCTCTCGAGGCCTACGAAAAAGGTTGGGGAAGTTGGAAGACAGACAAGGTGTTCCCAACTCTTAAAGGATTCGTGCGACGCGTTATTTGTAATGTTCTTACTCCATGGTTCTATGCCATCGGTGATGAAGAGCTTGTGGGAGATTATACCTTTCCGCGCGGATTGCAAGACGATGTTGTTTATCGTTTCGGAAGGAAGTTCGTGGTTTCCGATCGTGATGGGGGTACCCCAGAAATAAAAACCTGCATGGGCACATGTTTTTATACCGAGAAGGGGACTGACGGATATGGGAGAGAAAAGAAATACTATCATCGTTTCGTGTATTGGGATGATGGAAGTTTCTTTGATGCCCACAACTACACTAGTAACCCTCCTTATCCTTTGGAAGAGAGTGAGCTGTGGATAATGGAGGCGATTTGTCAATTCAAAAAAGAAATATTGACAGGCAACAAGAAGAGGTTCACCATTAATTTTATTGGCGGAGGAACCTTTGTTGGTTCTTTTCAGAATAAATCTCGCGCGCCTAGAGCTGAAGGAGATTATTGTGTGGATGCTACTTTTAAGGATGGGACGAAAGATCGTGGGTGGGTAGAAAACTTCAAACCTACTCAAGAGAATCCAAATGTTATCGGTTATATAAGTAAAAAATGTGATTCCCAAGGAAGACCTATTGAGAGTATAAAAATCTTGGATTCTAAAACTAAGAAAGGAGGAAAAAAATGGTCGGGAGTTTTTCGCTCTAAAAAGTCCTTGTCCTTAAATTGTTCTTAAGACAAGTTAAAAAGTGGGTATTTAAATAGATAGCGGGCATTTGAGAGTTCATCTCGGCCTGCTATTTTTTATTTATAATTTCTTTCAGAATTTTTTCGGTGAATTGCGACAATGACAGGACTTCTTGCTCTTTGTTGTCTCGGGCGTTTATGGAGACGGTATTTTCTTTTTCTTCTTTCTCTCCGACTACTAGGAGATATGGGGTTTTTTTGGTTTTGTTAGAGCGTATTTTCTTGCCTAAAGTTTCGTTTGTTTTGTCCATTTCGGCTCGGATGCCGGCATTTTTCAATTCAGTCAAAACTTTGTTGGCATAATCATTTTGTTTTTCGGAAACGGTTAAAATTTTTACCTGTATTGGTGAGAGCCATAGAGGCAGATTGCCGGCTGTATGTTCTATCAAAATACCAATAAATCTTTCAAGCGAACCGTATATTACGCGATGAATAACCACGGGTTTCTTTTTTTCGCCAGATTTGTCAGTATATTCAAGATTAAATCTTTGAGGCAATTGAAAGTCAAGTTGAATTGTGCCCATTTGCCAATCTCGACCAAGAGAATCTTTCATTACAATATCTATTTTTGGTCCGTAAAAAGCTCCGTCACCTCCAGCAACAGAGTATTTTTTACCAGATTTTTTTAAAATTTCTTTTAAGATTTCTTCCGCTTTATTCCATGTTTTAATTTCTCCTAAAAATTTATCCGGTCTTGTTCCTAATCTAAAAGAATATTCTAAGTTAAAGATGCCATAGAATTTTTTGCAAAGTTCGAAAATATGCTCATACTCATCACCAATCATATTTTCGGTAATGAAGTTATGAGAATCATCTTGTTGAAAAGAACGAACGCGCAATAGTCCGTTTAGTGTTCCAGATCTCTCGTATCGATGCAGACGATCAACATCGGATAATCGAAAAGGCAAATCCTTATAGCTAACTTGCTGTGATGCAAATACGATCATGGCATTTGGACAGTTCATCGGTTTGATGCCGTATATTTCATTTTCTCCCATATTGGCAATAAACATATCATTTTCATAATGATCCCAATGTCCTGAGATTTTCCATAATTCCGCTTTATTGACTAATGGACTTGCAATTTCTTTATATCCCGCAATCATATGTTCTGCGCGCCAAAAATTAATTAATTCATTGTATATGATAAGACCATTCGGAAGCCAATAAGGCATCCCGGGCGCAGTTTCGTGGAACATAAACAACCCTAATTGCAATCCGAGTTTTCTATGGTCTCTTTTTTCGGCTTCTTCCATCATTTTGAGATAATCGTCCAGATTTTGCTTGGTGGGAAAAGCGATGCCGTAAATGCGAGTAAGCATTTTGTTTTTCTCACTTCCTCTCCAGTACGCGCCAGCGACTTTAGTGAGTTTGAAAGAATCGGGGTCAATCTCTTTAGATGATTCAATGTGCGGTCCGACGCAAAGATCGATGAAATCGCCGGATTTGTAAATGGAAATTTTCTCACCGGCTATTTCTAACTCTTCAATCAATTCCAGCTTAAACGGCTGGTCTTTGAAAATTTCTTTGGCTTTCTTGGCGGAAATTTCTTCTTTTTCAAATTTAATGTCTTTTTTGATAAGTTCTTTTATGGATTTTTCCAATTTCGGCAGTTCTTCGAGGGTTATTTTTTCCGGCAAGTCAAAATCATAATAAAATCCGCCCTCAATTGTCGGTCCGATGCCGAGTTTAACGGTCGGATATTTTATCACTATCGCCGACGCCATTAAATGCGCTAGCGAATGTCGAGCTCTTTCTAAATTATCGTTATTTTTAGCCATATTTGATATATTACCACAAGTATTGATTTAAAAAAACTTGACAAAAAATATGGGTTGTGTATGATGTTTACCAGAGTAGAGTTAGTTCTTTAAATTTAAAAAAAGTCTTACGGGGTACAGACAAAGAATTCTCCGACCCCATTCTGCTTATTAACTCCGTTTAATAAGCAAAATCAAGAAAGGAGGCTTTCAGTCAATGACGATTCTCGGTCGACTGAAGGAAGAATAGGGATATGTCTGAATATTGGTCAGGATATTTAGACGAAATTTTTCTACTGACCCAATATATAGCCCCGACCTGTTAGCACAAAGGTCGGGGCTTTCTTTTTTAAAATACGAGAAACATAAAAGGTAATTTGCGTGAATTGTCTACCGTGTTAGATTAAGAATGTATGATAAAAGGATTTTGGAAAAAACTTAGTAATTTAGACAGACGGTTTTTTGTTTTGGCGCCGATGGCGGATGTTACTGATTGCGCTTTTAGGCAAATAATTGCCAAATACAGCCGGCACGGAAAGAATGGCGGAGGACCGGATGTGTTTTGGACCGAATTTGTGTCGGCGGACGGACTTGCTTCTAAAGGCAAGGATAAACTTTTGATCAACTTGAGATATTTTGAAAACGAACGACCGATTGTCGCTCAGCTTTTTGGGGCGAAACCAGTCAATATGCGCGAAGCGGCGAAGATTGTTGCCGATCTCGGCTTCGACGGTATCGATATAAATATGGGTTGTCCTGACAGAGCCGTAGAGAAACAAGGTGCGGGAGCGGCGCACATAAAAGACCCCGAGCTTGCGCGAGAAATAATTCGAGCGGCGATTGACGGCGGAGGGGGCTTGCCTGTATCGGTTAAGACGAGAGTCGGTTACAATAAAAACGAATCTGAAACTTGGATTCCGGAAATTATAAACGAGGATATTTCCGCGCTCACGATTCACGCGAGGACAAGAAAAGAAATGTCAAAAGCACCGGCAAAATGGGAAAGAGTGGCTAAGGTCGTTGAAGTTGTCAAAAAAAGCGGAAAGGAAATTTTAGTAATAGGGAACGGCGATGTCTTGAATTTAGAAGACGGAAGAATTAAAGCTAAAGAATCGGGCGCGGATGGTGTAATGCTTGGGCGGGCTATTTTCGGCAATCCGTGGCTTTTCGACTTGGATAAAAAACAGGAAGATATTTCAATAAAAGAGAGGTTGTCGGTAATGGTCGAGCATACGGAACTTTTTGAAAAATTGTCAGTCGGAGAAAAAAATTTCGCCATTATGAAAAAGCATTATAAAGCTTACGCGAACGGTTTTAACGGAGCGAAAGAATTACGAATAAAGCTGATGGAAGCTCGAAACGCGAAAGAAGTGTCTGAAATCGTTTTTGATTATCTTAGAACCTATCCACTATCTAAACGCGGAATATAGCTAAAAATCTCGCTTGTCCGTTAAAACTTTCAAATTTCGGCTGCAAATCATCCACTTCTCGTCAGTATATCTCAATGAGCACATTGACCTACTGGGTCGATATGCTTCCTCGAATTGTCTGATTTTCGCTCGAAATTTGAAAGTTTTAGTCGGACATTAGATAGTGAATAGGTTCTTAAAAAATAATTCCAAGGAGTCATCTCTCAGGTTGTTAAAACAATCCCCGTATATCATCCCATGTGATTTTCTTGAAGAGGTTGCCGGATTCGCCGACGAGCGAGTCAAAGAGGAATTTTTTGCGTTTTTGCAGTTCAAGAATTTTTTCTTCTATTGTTCCTTCGGTGATGAGTTTGTACACATTTACGGTGTTTTTTTGCCCGATGCGGTGGGTGCGGTCGATCGCCTGATTTTCCACGCTCGGATTCCACCAAGGATCGAAGATGATTACATTATCCGCCGCCGTAAGTGTCAATCCTGTCCCGCCGGCTTTCAGGCTGATTAGAAATACGCTCTTTGTTTTGTCTTCATTGAAAGAAGCGACGACTTCTTTCCGATTGTTTGTTTTGCCGGAAAGATAGGCGTATCCGATTTTTCGGCTTTTCAATTCTTCTGCCAGGATATCAAGCATAGTCGTAAACTGGCTGAACACAAGAACTTTCCGTCCGGCGGCGACAATTTCTTCCACAAGTTCGTTGAAAAGCTCAAGTTTCGCGGATTCATATTTGCGATAATTTTTGTCTTTCAAGAGAAGCACGGGATGGTTGCAGACTTGGCGAAGTTTCGTGAGCCCTGCAAGAATGTGAATATGCGACTTCTCATACCCTTTATCTTTAACTGAGTCAAAAATATCTTTTTTTACTCGCGCGAGAATTTCTTGGTACAACATATTTTGGGTGTCAGTCATTTTACAGGAGCGGATCTGCTCTATCTTGGGAGGAAGCTCTTTCAGCACTTCACCTTTGGTGCGACGGAGCATAAAACACTCCACTTTTTGACGCAAATGAGCCATAGCGCCCGCATCATTTTCTTTCATAATCGGTTTCAAAAATCCGCGCGTGAAAGAAGCGTGATTCCCTAGAAATCCGGGCATAAGAAATTCAAAAAGAGACCACATTTCGCCGACCGTGTTTTCGAGAGGTGTGCCGGTAAGAGCGAGCCTGTATTCCGCGTCTATTTTTTTGACAGATTGGGAGTTTTTTGTCTGATGATTTTTTATATTTTGCGCCTCGTCCAGCATCAAGTAGTGGAAAGGTTTCTTTTTTTCTTTGTATATTTCTTCATCTTTTTGAAGTGTGGAATAGGAAGTGATTGCCAAATCATATTCGTGAATATTGCGGATTTTCTCGGCGCGCTCCGTTGGCAATCCGTCAAGTATGATAACTTTCATATCGGGGAAAAATTTCGTCGCTTCGTCTTGCCAGACGGAGAGAAGAGTTTTTGGGCAGACGACGAGAGACGCCATCCCCGCTGTTTTGTTCATATGAAGAAGGGTAAGAGCTTGAAGTGTTTTTCCAAGTCCCATATCATCCGCCAATATTCCGGCAAAGCGATATTTTCTGAGAAAATAAAACCAATGCACCGCGTCTTTTTGATAGTTGCGAAGAATTTTAGCCGGCGCCGAAGGGATGCTGATTTTTTTTACAGGTCGTCCGCTTTTCGCTTCTTTTATAAATTTTTGAAAGCCTTCGGACAGTTTCGCATTGTAATATTTGGAAGAAGTGAAAATATTATCCAGTTCGGGAGCGTTATACACTCGTCCTTCAAACCTGCCGTTTTCGCGCGCGTTGAAACTTTCCAGCATAGCGACGAATCGTTCCAATTCTTCGCGGTTCGTCACTTTTTTTAGCGTGCCGTCAGCCATTTTGAGAAATTCGCG
>CAYIIG010000010.1:0-14349 GCA_964363425.1 uncultured Candidatus Saccharibacteria bacterium
TAAAGTAATAGCCATTTTTTTTATAATTTTGCCATTTATCATCAGACAAGCATCTCCCAAGAAATTCAATTCCTACACAAATTAAACCAAAGGCCAAATAAGGGTGCTTGTTTTTAATTTCACCAATTTCTGAAATCAACACATTGTTAACAAAATCTTTTGGATACATAAATTTTAACGCATCTCAGACACCTGACTTAGTATATGACTGCTGGGAGACTTGGACTCGAACCAAGATAACATCCTCCAGAGGGATGTGTCCTACCATTAGACGATCCCGCAATGCACCTCATCGGCGCATCCGCCTAAGAGGCGGATATTACCGAGAAGCTTTAGAATACAATAAGGGAAAAAAGGCTTTTATTCAAGCAAATGAGTCTAGTTATAAAGTAAAAAGTTATCAAGTTTGTAAAGTGTTGGAATAGGATGTCTGCATTGTTTTAATTTTATAAATTTGACGAACTTCACAATCACCCTACTGTTTATTTTTTCTCTCAATCACGGCTTTCATAAACTCAGTGAAAAGAGGATGGGGGTGGAGTGGGTGAGCCTTGAATTCAGGGTGAGCTTGAGTGCCGAGGAAAAATGGATGATTGCTTCGAGGTAATTCCGCTATTTCCATAAGTTTTCCATCCGGAGATTTACCGGAAAATATCATACCGGCTGATTCTATTTTTTCAACATAATCGGCATTAACCTCATATCTGTGTCTGTGTCTTTCCCACACCTCATCTTCGCTATACGCCTCGCGAGCAACGGTTCCTTTTCCGAGTATTGTTTTATAAGCGCCGAGTCGCATCGTCCCGCCATACTTCCCTCCTTCAATATTTTTCTTCTGGTCGGACATTATGTCTATCACCGGATTTTTGGAATTCGCGTCAATTTCCGTCGTATTAGCGTCTTTTAATCCCAAAACATTTCTCGCATATTCGATTACAGCGAGTTGCATTCCATAGCAAAGTCCCAGATAAGGTATTTTGTTTTCACGGACGAATTTTATCGCTTTTAATTTACCGTCTATCCCGCTCTCGCCAAAACCTCCCGGCACAATCACCCCATCAAAGTCTTTAAGCGTAGAAACATCTTTCTCTCCGTTTTCAAAATCTTTGGAATTGAGCCAAGATAATTTCGGCTTCTTGCCCAGTTTGTACGCTGAATATTTAGTCGCTTCAATTACGGAGATGTAAGCGTCAGACAAGACGAAATCGCCTGTGTCGAAATATTTTCCGATGACAGCGATGCTCACTTCTTCTTTTACCGATCGGGCTTTGTCAGTGAAATTTTTCCAATCTTTCAAATCTTTTTTCGCTCTCGCCTTCAATTTCAAAGATTTCAAAATTATTCCGCCCAGATTGTCTTTTTCAAAATTCAAAGGGACATCATAGACGCTTTCCACATCCGGCGCCGAGATGACATTTTCAACCGTGACATTGCAGGAAACGGCGATTTTTTCTTTCCTTCTTTCGTCAAGAGCCGCGGCTCCGCGGGCGATTATTATTTCCGGCTGAACTCCGTAAGAATTGAGACTACGAACTGCATTTTGAGTCGGACGAGTCTTCATTTCTCCCAAAGTCGAAGGTATGGGAAGGTAGCTCACCAAGACGAAAATAACATCGTCTGGATTTTTCAGCTTTAGAATCCTTGCCGCTTCTATGAACATTATATTTTGATAGTCGCCGACAGTCCCGCCTATCTCTATGATCGATATATCCGCGCCGTCCGCTTCGGACGATTTCTGGATTCGTCTCGTGATTTCACCCGTAATATGCGGTATTGCCTCAACGCATTTGCCTTTGTACCCTAAATTTCTCTCTTTCTCTATAACGCTTTGATAAACCATTCCGCTTGTCATATAGTTTTCAGGCTTCAAATCAATATCCATAAATCGCTCGTAATTGCCCAAATCCTGATCACACTCCAGCCCGGAATCAATCACGAACACTTCTCCGTGTTCGGTCGGATTCATCGTTCCAGCATCGACATTGAGATAGGGATCAACCTTTATTGGATTGACTTTGTAGCCTTTTGATTGCAAGATTTTTCCGATAGACGAAGATGCAATGCCTTTGCCCACCCCGGACATCACTCCACCTATCACAAATATATATTTATGGTTTTGTTTTTTCATAAAAAAATTATTCCGTTCTGTTAAATTTCTATACTTTCAGATACCTCCTCACCGCAAGATAGCTTGAGATGGCACCAATAAAGATGCCTGATCCTGTGACAATAAGAAAAATTTGCCCGAAATTTTTTATGTAATAATCAAAAAGGTTTAATCCCGACAAGAAATTTTTCGTAGTGTTGGCGAAATAGAAAGTGATGGGATAAAAAATCACCAGCGAAAGCATAGCTGAAACGAATCCGTACATTATTCCATTTACGACAAAAGGTCCTTTAATGTATCTGTTGCTCGCACCAACAAGCTTCATCACAGCAATTTCTTCTCTTGAAACATATATGGTCAATCTTATTGTGTTGAATGTGACTATTACAGAAAATAGCACTAAAATCGCAATGAGTCCCAGTCCGATCTTTTTCGAACTGTCTATTATTTTCGTAAATTTGTCGATTGCCGTTTTGTTTTGATAATAATTTATTTTATCCACAATCGAAACGCCGTCTTTCAACAGAACATCTTTACTTTGAAGATAATTGGCAATACTTTCATACTGCGATGGTTCTTTCGCTTTGATGTTAAGCGACGCGCCAAGGGGATTTTCGCGAAGTTCCTCAAGAGCCTGAAGTGTCTGTTCGTCATTTTCGTGCTTCTTTTTGAAATTCGCAAGAGCGTCTTCGCGGGAAGTGTAGTTGATTTTAGCGACTTCGGGCAAAGCCTCAATATTCTTTTTAATGGTTAAAATATTTTGAGGGTCGGCGGAAGTGACAAAATACACATTTATGTCAACTTTGTCTTTTATTTGATCAAGTGTGTGATTAAAAAGCGTTCCAATAAAAATAGTCGAACCAATGACAAAAAGAGTGATCGTCATAACCAAGACAGATGCCAAAGACACGAAACCATTACGCCAGAAACTGAATAAACCCGCTTTTACAACTCTTTTGATTTTTGTTAATAACATTTTTTATTTTTACCACGCGTCTGATTTTATTTCGCTTGTATTTACTGTTGAATTGACGCATAAATCAATTCCTCATTTACAAGCCATTATAGTATAAAAGTTTATTTGCGCGCAATGAAATTAGGCTCAGGGTTAAACTTACAGCACATATTTTCCATCCTTATCATCCCTTACTATTTTGCCGGAATCCATCGTAATGACTCTTTTGCCTAATGAATCTATCACGCCTTTGTTGTGTGTTGTTAGAATCACGGTTGTACCCAAATCGTTTATTCTTTTCAGAATTTGAATGATTTCGTAGGTGTTTATCGGGTCCAAATTCCCAGTCGGCTCATCGGCGAGAATCACATCAGGCTGGTTGACTATGGCGCGCGCTATGGCAACTCTCTGTTTTTCTCCGCCCGACAATTCGTGAGGAAAACTCCATATTTTTTTCTGAAGATCCACGAGCTCGAGCACGTGCGGAACATCGGCTTCTATTTCCGAATCTTCTCTGCCTGCGGCTTCCATCGCAAAAGCGATATTTTCATACGCGGTTTTATTCGGTAACAGCCTAAAGTCCTGAAAAATTACTCCTATTCTTCGGCGATACTTATTCATATGCTTTCTTCTTAGTCTGTGAATGTTGGATGATTCGAAAAACACCGAGCCAGAAGTCGGTCGTTCTTCAGCCAAAAGCATTTTAAGAAGAGTTGTTTTGCCCGCCCCCGAGTGTCCGACAATAGAAACGAATTCTTTCGGCTCCACGGAAAATGTAACATCGGAAAGACCGACCGACTTGTCTGTATATAATTTCGTTACTTTTTCAAAATAGATCATAGATTTTGTAAAATATAACTATATTTTATTTCATTGGAAGCAAAAAAGCCAGCTGTTCAGAAGGTTGTAGCTTGCCCGCCGATGAGGTGGAGTTTTAGGTGTTAGGTTGTAGGTTTTTAGAAAATTAGGATACTTTTATTTATGAAATAATCTTAGTTGTTATTGTCTGTGTCAGACTGCCATTCCTTGCAGAAGAGAATCCGTCTTATTTTATTTCCCACCTCCTACAACCTACCAGCTACAACCTACAACCTTTTACAGACCTTTCTCCGCCTCGACGAATTCATCCAAATCTCCGTCCAAGACTTTATCAATGTCGCGAATTTCGACATCCGTTCTGTGATCTTTTATCATTTTATAGGGATGAAAAACATACGACCTTATCTGGTTACCCCACTCTATCTCCATCGTCTTGCTTATATAAAGCCCTTGCTCTTTCTTTTTCCTCTCTTCTTCGCGAAAACGATAAATTTTCCCTTTCAAAATTTCCAAGGCTTTCTCTTTGTTCTGCGCCTGCGATCTCTCCCCGCTCGCATGCACTGATAGATTGGTCGGCAAATGCACCACTCTCACGGCGGTCTCTCTCTTATTCACATTCTGCCCCCCTGGTCCGCTTGACTTGGAAGTTTCAATCCTCAAATCGCCATCAGGAATAATTATCTCGCCAGTCTTTTCAAGCTTGGGAATTACCTCAACGAGAGAAAAAGAAGTGTGACGAAGCTGTTTGGCATTGAAAGGAGAAATTCTTACCAGACGATGCACTCCTGACTCGTTTTTCAAAGTACCGTAAACATTGCTCCCTTTTATTTCAATCGTAATATTGCGATACCCTCCGTGGTCATTTTCGTTTTTATGAACGATGGAATAAGACCAACCTTTATTATCAAAATACTTAAAATACATCGCAATAAGAATCCGCGAAAAATCCTCCGCGTCATCGCCTCCTGCGCCAGAAAGTATCGTCATAACCCCGTCGCCTCTGTCGTACTTACCCACTCCGGCAACTTCCTGCTTAAGCTCGTTCAACTCTTTAATCGTTGCCTGCGCTTTCGCCTTATCCTGCCAAAAATCCGCCGACTGCATCCGCATTTCCAGCTCTTTGATTTTGACTGTTTTGTCTTCCATATTTTCAGTATATCAAACTTGCTCAAAATCATAAATCGCGCGTTGTTTTTCCCCTCGTTGAAGAAAAAGTGAGAATCGTCAAACACTACGCCGTCAAAGCCGGAATTTCCAAAAAAGTCACGCCTCATATCATCCGCCACTGTTTCGCCACTGATTTATTATCTAACGGCGCCGACCTTCGCTCTGTCCAGGCTCTCCTTGGTCACTCCAATATCACCACCACTCAAATTTATACCCATGTGACAGATAAGCAGTTGCGCGATGTCCACAAAAATTTCCATAGCAAGGGGAGGAAATAAAAAAACCAGACAACCTCCAATGTCTGGTTTTGTAAAATTACTTGAGGATTTATACTATTTAAGCTTTAGCTTTACTTCTGAAACATCAAATTCAAAAATAACGTTCTTCAGCCCTTTGCAAGTAACGTAATTTACTTTAAGGATGAGTTTATTATTTTTTAATTTTTCTTTGGTGCCAACCACCTGCAGTACTATATTACTGACAAGTTTCTTTTTTATGATTCCGTAAAAATAGGCAACGATATAGTATTCCTCTACGTGATAACCGTGACCTAAACTCTCGTACCTGCGGTTGCGCCAATTACCATATACAACACAATTCCTTGAGACAACAATATATGTTATCCCACTATTGTACTGACCCATTGGCCCGTCACGGTGTTTAAGCATGTCCGAAACTGTTCTATTTGACACCCCTTGATTTTTAAAATCGAGGACCCAGCCATAGGAGTCATATACTCCTAGGTCTACATAATCACCATAACCCTCTATGTACATAACGACCTCCTCTTTCAATAAATTTTCAGATCCCAAAATAAAACAGATATTCAATCTTCCAGTCACCTTTGAAGTAGTACAAGAAATTAGTAATAATAACTTGTATGAAAAATATGGAAAAAATAAAGAAATATGGACATTTAACCTTCGGGGAAAGAAAAGACATCAAATGAATTAGAATTGGAGGAATCTTGTACTACTTAGGGGGTGGCGGGACTTTGTCAATTCTATTTATAGTATACGCGATTTATCTATCTTGTCAAGTTTTTTGGGTTATTTTTTGGTGGTAAGCTGTGTTATATCGCTTATGACCACTGAAACGACATTAAATCCCCAACTGGAAGAAGGCTGGAAAAAGGCTTTAGCCGAAGAATTCGGCGCGGAATATATGAGAGAGTTGAAGAAAAAACTGGTGGAAGAAATGAAAGCAGGTATCGTTCTTTATCCGCCAGCCAAACAAATTTTCAACGCCTTCAATCTCACGCCGTTTGACAAGGTTAAGGTTGTCATACTGGGGCAAGACCCGTATCACAGCCGAGGGCAGGCGCACGGACTTTCTTTCTCTGTGTCGAACGGCATTAACCCTCCGCCGTCTTTGGTAAATATATTTAAAGAAATAGAGAGCGATTTGGGTATAAAAATATCAAAAGCAAACGGCAATTTGGGAAATTGGGCAAAGCAAGGAGTGTTGTTGCTCAACGCTATTCTTACTGTTCGAGCTGATAGCCCCGCCTCTCATCGCAATCTCGGCTGGGAAAAATTGACCGACGCCGTCATCAAAAGTTTATCCGACAAAAAAGAAAATCTTGTTTTTCTTCTCTGGGGGAAATTCGCCCAAGAAAAAGAAGACTTGATAGATACAAAAAAGCACTTGATTTTAAAAGCTCCTCATCCCTCCCCTTTCTCCGCCAACTCCGGTTTTTTCGGTTGTAAGCATTTCTCCAAAACCAACGATTACCTTCTCAAAACCGGACAAACGCCGATAGGATGGACAAAAACCAGTTAAAAAAACAAACTTTTTAGATTCCAAGAGAACGCCTTGGAAAAAAGAGTCTACAGATTCTGAATTTCTTGATCCAATTTGTTCAACTCTTTGTCTTGATCGTCCAGCTCTTTCGTATTGATGCTATTTTCAATGAAATCAATATCACCAGATGCGCTCATCGCTTGATTTTCCACTTCCGCGGTTTGATTATTTTTGACAATTTTGTTTCCCCAGAAATATACTCCGCCCGCAATCACCACGAGTATCACTATTATCGAACCGGCGACAGGACCTATCTCGCTTTGTCGCTTAGGTTTTTCAGAAACATTGTTTATGTTATTTTCCATAATATTTTTATGTTAATTCATTGATAATTTTACAAACTGGACGAGCTTGAGCTTGTCGCGCTTGACACGGTCGATGATGAAACGGAAGAAGTCGCCGATGAAGATGAATTTTTATTCTTGTTAAGTCCGGGCTTTAGCGAGTTCACCGCATTGGAAAGCGCTTTTTGCGCATCATGAATCGAATTTTTCGATTTGGTTGACAGATTTTTTATCAACGCAAAATAATCGTTTCTGTTTTGGTCGCCGACCACTCCTTTTATGACTTTCACTAAATTGTCGACATCGGATTTGGCTGAATCGATTTTTAATCTCGCGATTCCGAGAAGCGACTTGACCTCATCAACTGAAACGGATTTCTTTTCAAATTTTCTAACTTTTTCTGAAATTCTTCTGTAAAAATCATCCAATCTTTTCAAATTATCGACAAACCGCTCAGCAGTCTTCATACCCTCTTTCTTTATTCTCTCTAATTCTATCCTTCTAAACGGCGTTGTTGAAGATGTTGATGTTCCGAACTCCGCCCATCTTTCGTCTAGCCTACCATCAAAACGACCTTTTATTTCTTTGATGTTTCTCATCTCGCTTTCCCTTTTCATTCTTTCTTTTATCATCCTTTCCATTTCCATTTTTCTAAATTGCGTTGTTGAAGATGTCGGGTCGCCGATCCCAACAGTCGAACTTCCAAATCTTGTTTCTTTTTCTCCCAACCCTCTCTCAAGGCGACTTTTTATCTCTTTCATTTTCAAAACGCTTCTCTCCACCTCCTCTCTGTTTTTTTGGTCAAGCGCGCGTTTCATCAAATCAAATTTTTCCGATTTTTCGGGAATTCCTTTATATTCGATTTTCTCGCCTGAAGAAGACGGTAATGGGTATTCCCCGGAAGAATCTTCAGCCAAAACAAAATTGACTGAAGTGAAAGACAAGACAAATGCAAATGCGAATATCGCAGACATTTCGATTTTTTTGCTTATTATTTTTTTCATATTTTTTATTTATAACACCGTCTTTGATTTAATAAGATTTTTAAATTATAACACAAATTATTTTATAACATCAACAAAATTGTAGTATCTGTTCACACCCTATAAAACATTAGCATTTTCTCTGTCATCCCCCGTATGAAAGCCACGAGGGCAAGCTCTCGCGGAGGCTGTCCACAAGTGTCGCCCCTGCTCTCGGCGACCGGGGATCCAGATTTAAATCAATGCGGGTCTGGATTCCCTTTTTCAAGGGAATGACAGAGGGAGGTGTGAGTAAGTACAAATTGTGAAAAGTTTTTTCTTTCCCGCAGTATGCCACCTAAAACCTACCGCCTTTTTTCTGCTGACTTATCTTTATAAAGTTTAACCCCGCGAGAGAAAGCTTCCTTGGCTTCTCTCATCCCCTTGAAACCTTTTATGCTCACCTCTTTTCCTTGAACTTTCTTGTATGTCGAATAAAAATGTTCCATTTCTTTGAGCGTGTGTTTGTTTATGTCCGGCAAATCCTTCACATCATCCCATCGAGGGTCGTCAATAGGTACGGCGATAATCTTGTCGTCCTGATCACCGCTGTCAATCATATTCATAATAGCGACGGGTCTGGACCTGACGAGAATTCCCGGATGAAGAGGGTAAGTGGTGAGAAGAATCACATCCACGGCGTCGCCGTCATCCCACAGCGTCTGAGGAATGAAACCGTAATCGTAAGGAAAATCTTGGGCGGTGTGGGCTACTCTGTCGAGGGCTATTATTCCAGTGTTTTTGTCTATTTCGTATTTATTCTTAGAGCCTTTGTTTATTTCAACAATGACATTTATTTTATCGGCTTCTCCCGGGGTTATGTCGTGTAGTAGATTCATATATTTTACCGGGACTTGTGCCCGACGCGCTTAACCTAAGTTGATAATAATTTATTCGGACTTTTTTTTAACCTCAGCGGAATTGTCTTTTTTGCTTTCAGCCTGCGTCACTATCCCTCCTTTTACAGGTTGGATGTCGATTTTCCACGAAGTAAGTTTTGCCGCTAATCGCACATTTTGCCCGCCTTTTCCGATTGCAAGCGACTGTTGATCTTCCGAAACCTCAACTGTCGCCTTTTTTTCCGCTTCGTCTATTGAAACACTGCTCACCTTCGACGGAGACAAAGAATCTTCGATGAATTTCTTTGGATCGGCAGACCACTCTATTATATCCAATTTTTCTCCGCCAAGCTCGCTCATAACCGTTGAAACTCTGACACCTCTCTGTCCAACCATCGCTCCGACCGGATCAATGTGCTCGTCCTTGGAAAATACAGCGATTTTCGAACGGGAGCCTGCTTCTCTCGCCACCGCCTTTATCGAGACAATTCCGCTCGCAACCTCGGGCGATTCCATTTTAAACAATTCTTCGATAAATTTTGGATGAGACCTTGATAATTTTAGAAAAATTCCTCTCGGAGTTTCTTCCACTCTATAGAGATACGCCCGGACTCTCTCGCCTTGCTTGTATCTCTCTCCGGGAATCTGATCTTCAAAAGGAAGTATCGCCGTCGCTCTGCCCATATCTATAAATATGTTGCCTCTTTCAATTCTTTGGACCGTTCCGCTCACTATCTCTCCTTCTCTTTTTCCGTATTCGTTCAGCACCGAAACTTTTTCAGCCTCGCGAATTTTCTGAATAATAACTTGTTTCGCCGTCTGAGCGGATATTCTGCCGAAATCATCCTTCAACTCGAGAGGAAACGCCATCTCGTCGCCCAACTTTATGTCTTTTTTAATTTTCACGGCGTCATTGATAAGAATATGATGCTCGGAATTGAAATATTTTTTCTCATCGCCTCTTTCAATATCAGTCGATTCCTCGAATTCCGCATTTTCACCCTCTCCGTCCATAATAACCTGCGACTCATCCACGACGATTTTGATTTGATTGAATTCCGTCTTTCCGCTATTTATGTCGAATGTCGCCCGAATAATCTGACCTTTTTTGCCATATTCTTTTTTATACGCGGTTGCCAAAGCCATTTCTATGGCCTCAATCATTTTCTCACGCGGTATTCCGCGTTCTTCTTCCAGCTGGTCAATAACCGAATTTATTACTTTTAAATCAAACATATTTTTTAATTAAATTATCAATCTTTTAAAACATCTAAAAAAACGAGTTCGCTTTCGGCGAACTTCAACTTTAATATAATATATCGCTTCAAATAATTTGTCAAACGCGCAAAATTGGCAAGATATCCCAGCCAAAAGCTATCTCCTTTGAATTACGAAATGCATCGGTTTGTCATTCCCGCGCAGGCGGGAATCCAGAATCAGCAAGAAATACTCTAGATCCCCGCATTCGCGAGGATGACAGAAAAGGGCGTTTCGTAATTCAAAGGATATAGCTTTTGGTTAAAAATACCGTCACAGACAAAAACGACTGCTCAAAATTAAACTAAAAAGAATCTGAATCTTCCGAAAAGTTTTTGGCGGAAAGCTGTTTTTTGACGGCAAGACTCCAGAGAGTGAGGTCTTTTCTGTTCATAAAGAAAAGGTATTCATCTTCATCGCTCAAAAATGGATTCATAATGTCAATGTCATTGCCTGTTTCTTTTTGTATGTCAAAAACAAGCTCGGAAGAACCTGTCTTTGCATTAACCTTCCACACACTGTCAGTAAAAGATATCAAGCCTTGATACCAACCATCTGGATATTCGCCATTCGGAATCGCTGTCGAAACGGCGCAATATGCGACAAATGCTTCAATTTTGCTCCAGACGCATTTTTCCGGCAATGTTTTAAACGAAAGATCTTTATCATCACCATTCGCAAGATTGCGATATTTCAATTTGACCGAACTACCGACACTTTCCGAATATAAAATGTTTTTAGCGTTATCACTTACAAGCGCCGTGAGACCGTTAACACCGGTCATAATCTTATCCATAACACCGGTCTTAACATTCAAAAAAAACAGATGTCCCGGAACATTGAAGCTTGGCTTTGTGACGAGAGTGATTATTTTATCGTTCGTCCACGAAATAAGCCATTCTTTGATCGGCGATTGAAAAATAATCTTTTTCTTCGAGCCGTTTACTTCCGACACCGAGCCGACCGATCCTTCCGCATCATTTATAAGATAAAAAATCTTGTCGCCGGAAGGATTTGCCGACAACTGCTCTATGTTTGACGGCAAGAAAGCGCTCTTCTTGTTCTTGCTCACATCTTGACTGGTTGTGGCAGTTAAGATATTCGCCGAGAAGCTTAAAATGCCATTGTTTTCATCTAAATAACGCAAGACGACAGTCTGTCCGTTTTGTGTCCATACCGCTTCCGGCACTTTCGGTATCGTTGTGTTTGAAATCATTGTATTTTCCAAGGATCGATCATTTGTCTCGAATATATGCCCTGTTCCCCTATCGACGAAACGGATAATGGTAAAATCATTTCTTTTAAATGAAATTCCTCCCGCGACGGGGCTGTCCGATATCTGTCTCAGGATCGGCAATTCCGCTTCGAACACGGACGAGCTAGATGAACCCTGAGAAATGTCACTCGCGCTTGATGAAAAGCCGAAGTCGATGTCAGTGGCAGTGTCAGTGTCGTCATTATTGCTACTATTATTTCCGGAAGGAAAAATGTTTCCTGTTCCGTCCGTCGTTGTTCCGTTGCTGTTTTTGTCCTTCTCTTTGAGCCCGACAAGAGACAGGAATGATTCAAATACAGACTGACTCTGAGATCCGCCACCTGAGCCTGATGAAAAACCGCCGTCGTTTGTTTGTTTATCGTTATTTCGGCTCCAAAAATAAAACACGGCAAATGCCAAAAGTGCGATGATTACGAGTGCGATTATAATTTTGTTTCTTGTTGATTTGCTCATTGTGTCTTTATAACATTTCCGTCTTTGTCAAAATAGGCAACCTCTCCATTAAAACGCTCAACTCGCCACTCCATTGTCACAACACCTTTTACATCGGTATTTTTTGTAGTCTGATAAGTATCGTATTTATTGTCCATGTATACCTCCACCTCCTTGTAAGATTTACCGTCACCTTCATGGGTGTATGTGGTTTTAGTAACTGATGCAGTATAAGTCCTGCCGTCCCTACCAACAACAGATTGAGTATCATGAGACTCGCGGTTATCAAGTTCTAATCCCGTGCCAACATACTCAATGTCTACCACATCTTTATTTGCGACAATCTTTTGGTCCGCCACATTTAAATCAAAAATTGTCAATCTGGGATTGATTGTGTGAAGAAGAATCCAAGAAACAAGCACCAGCAAAAGTCCCCAAAGAGCATTATTTATTCTTTCTTTCCCTTCGGTCTTGCCTCCTATGGCATCGGTCGTCATATATTCAACCCCTCCTATTACAATCATCAATACCGCCAAAACTCCGGCGATTCCTATCGCCAAATTGAAAATGCCGGGAATATAGGTGTTAAGATTTACCTGTCCTTTATCATCTATTGTCCTCGGAAGCGGAGCAAGAGGAATATAACTGCTATTATCAACGGCATACGCAAAATTAACCACTCCACCAAAGATGATAAAAGAAAGTCCTGTGAATATGCTGAGTATTGCGATTTTTTTATTTCCAAATTTCATACTTGATTTAGCTTGTTAATTTGTAGTTTCTTAGAAAAAAGATTAAAAATTCACCGTTTTGTCGCCCCCTCTATCGGCTTCAAAATTCAACAAAGCATCCGTCCTTGCCGACTGCAATTCCTTCGCTTCATTTTGTAGATCAACCGAAACCCTCGTAGAACCACTTCTACCGTCTATGTTGCGGAAAGTAATTCCTTTCGAGTCCTGCTTGCCAGTTATATTTTGTCCATTCATACTCCAATTGTATTTGACTTTCCCGTCATTCAGCTCTTCCAAGCCGAAAAAATAAGGCGCGACAGCAAGCGTGACCTCGCTTCCATTCATCCTGAAATTATTGGCAACCGCTTTCTCGTAAATTATTCCATATAAAGGATTATTTTCATATAAAACCGCTTTCGCTTCAATAGGCTCGATCGTAATACTTTCCGAGACCCTTACGCTCTTATCAGCCGATGACACTTCGACTTCTATTTCCGGAGGGCTTGAGATTGACAGCTTCGTAAAGCTAAATTTGTTTTTGCCGTATCCGGATATTCCGCCTAAAACAGTTCCGTCCTTGGACCATTTATATATCAGATTTTCCGGATTGATTTTCGCCCCCGAGGAATTTGTAAATTCAGAAAGAGCGACTACCGTTATTCGGCTTTGGTAGCTGTAAAGAGCTTTGCCTCTGTAAAATGGCGGAACGAATGAATCCGCTTGCCATACTATATCCACACCGGCAGGTCTTATAACCAGACTTTTTTCTATATTTTTGCCATCTTTTGTCTTAATGAGAATTTTGATCAGAGAGACGGTTCCGATTGAGCCAGTCTTGAAATAAAAATCTTTCCTGCCTATGCCTTTGTCTTTAATGACTCCATCCAACGCCCATATTATTTCGGATGAATTCAGGTCAAATGAGTAACTTTCAATCCGGACGGAAACATCTTGATTTGCCGAGGGGAGTTCGGGCAAGGTCTTTATGTCAACCGACTCGCTTACATCGACCATTGACGGAGTTCTTGTTTGTCCGCGCGCCTCCAATACAAAAACCAAAAAAAATGTCAGCGAAATTATTATTATTTTGTTAAATTTATTTGCCACAATAGATTTTTTAAAAGATAGTATTTGAGCTTGGTTTATTTTACCACATAGACACCTGACCGCAAACATTTATGATATAATTTTTACATGAACATAAGCTCTAACTATTCCAAAAGGGGCGCATCTATTAAACAGGGCATAGTTCACGAAGCTAGAAAATTAGCAGATAAATTAAATGTGGAGATAGAAAAAGGACACGATACAACTGCTTTTATGATTGCCGTTTTGCTTGCCTCATTTAAAGACTTCTTAGACATCGTGCTCGATTTTTTAGTTATTGGATTTATCCCCGGGGTTAGTTTTGCTATCGGTCTTTTCTTAACCACATTTCTTTTCTTTTTTTTACTCGGGAAAGGTTGGTTTTTGACAACAAGAATCAGAATCTGGTTTTTCGTATTTGGACTTTTTGTTGATGGACTTCCGCTATTCAACGCACTTCCAATCAATACTATACTTGTCCTTTATGCGTGGCGTTTAATCAAAAAAAGAGCCTCGAATCTTTGAATTACGAAATGCCCCAACTTCACTTTTGGCATTTAACGCAAACATG
>CAYIIG010000011.1:0-14267 GCA_964363425.1 uncultured Candidatus Saccharibacteria bacterium
TTAATAGCTAGCTTCCATAATTATGAGATTTAAGACTTTTGAAAGAGGTCTATTAAATGCCCCGCAGTAGATCGCGGGGCATTTGTTTTTTACTTGGAAGTTCAGCTTCCAAGTGAGATTTTTTACCTAAGTTGCCTAAATAAAGAGGTTCGTCCTATAACTTTTAAATCGTTCGCTCCTAAAATAAAGATAAAAATACAAGCTTTGAAAATTCTTGGAAAAAAATGGTTTCCATCCAACAAGTGTCCTTTCTGGAAAATATCTTATGCGGTTGCAAATGTCGGGCGTTTTCATCCGAACATTTTCCGTATAAAATAATCGGACCGATCAGACTGTTCAGTTCCTCAAACAAATCGGACTCCTCTGTCAATAATTCATATATCGCATCCTCTATGTTTGCCAACACAATGTCGGTCACGGATTTTTTTCTTACATACTTTATTATTTTTTCCTTCGACACCTCATCCCTGTCATAAACAATTATCATAACAATCCCCCTTTATTTAATTTTTAAAAATACAAACCTGATTTAAATGTAAAATAAAATCGCAAAAAAAACAAACATTTTAAACAAAAAAAATCAGTGCGAGTGAATGATACGCCTCTAGTCAAATATATCCGGCAAATATTTATCTATTTCGCGTTGGTCAAGATCGTAAAAATGCTTACCTTCCGCATTTAGACGAGTGGCGAGCTTTATTCCAACATATCTCCAGTGCCACGGTTCAAAAATATAATAATTGTTATTTTCCGGGTAGGAAAGAATGAAGCCGTATTTGTAGGCATTCAATTGCATCCATAAATAAGCGGGTGTTTTTTCAAAACCGCCCAAAGAGCCGTTAACGCCGACTGTCGTAATGTCTACGGTCGTACCAAGCTGATGTTCAGAATATCCTTGATCGGCGGAAAATTGGCTGGCATTACCTTTGCCATATATTACCGTGTATGCCGACTTAACGGATTTTTGCTCATCAAAAGAGCGGTAGGCGGATTTTACATACAGGGTTATGCCACCCGCTTTTGCCGCTTCCAGCAAATCTTGCAAATGAGGTCGCACTGACAAATTAATTAATTCGGACTTTTTTTCTGAGTAGAGATATACCTTGTCAATTTCAGAAAGTCGCTCCGGCGCGTAATGCTCGTTCAGGAAAAAAACTTTTGAATATTTTTGCAGAAGTTCGGGGTCAGTCTTACTTAATTTCTGAAGTGTATCCACCGCGCCGGTAATTTTTCCGACATTTTGTTCCACTCCTCCGATCTGCGATTGAGTCGATTCAACACTCTTTTTTGTATTTTGTATGTTTTGATCCAATGTAAAAATCGCATCCGAGATTAGATCTGTTTTCACCTTGAAAGCAACCGTGGTCGAAGCAAGCTCTGATGTCAATCTGTTTATTTCGTCCGATAGCAAAAACATCCGATAATAGCCATAAACAATCGATCCCAAAACAACAATAGCGATTATCAATATTATTATTTTGCAGTAATGATATTTTTTGTTCATATGTTAAACATCTTACACTAAATTTCATACTTACTATGAATTTCGTAATTCATAGTAACTTTATAAAAAAATAGAGGTCGGGAGGGTTTTTACACCCAACCGACCTCGCTAACCTCTTTATTCTTCCTAATCCTCCTCTCTATTCCCGAGTCCTGGACGAGACGGGCTCAGATATTCTATCCCATGTGAACCGCCACACGGGTCGTTGTAAACAGATTGGATGATTGCAAATTCGCCCCAAATTTCGGGGCCGATTTCGACTCCGTTCGAATCATACCAAATTCCGAGAGCAAGATTATCGCTGGTAGAAACGGCAACAATTTTGACGAAGTAGGTGTAATGACAAATGTTTCCGTCGGTGTCGTAATAGTCACCTTCAACATTATTTGTCAACCACGCGCCGGAACCTATGTAGCTAGGATGTCCGAAATGACGATCTAGCTTATTGTCTCCGTCGCAATCCTTATTGCTAAGCCAAGCGTCATTCCATTTCATCATGAGCTTGTCATCAGTGTAATCAGCAACTGTACCCCAATAAGTCCCATCAAGAACCCTATCAGAGCTATCATAAGTCCCGTTGAACTTATGCGCATGGTAATTGTAACCGAACTGATCATAACCTATTTCGATTACATTGCCGGCGGAATCAAGGATTGTTCCGGCTCTTATTCCCACGCAATCCGCTTTCGACGCTTCCATGCCAACGGAAAGACCTAGAAATAATATTGCGATTACAAACAAAAATAATTTCTTCATCTTAAACCTCTCAAAAACAGTATTTCTAAAGTAAAATAAAAAATAAATTATTTGATATTTTCACCTCCATTTCTTCAGTTAAGGTACTACTATATAAAGATCTGCTTACTAGTTAAACATACTAAAATAATTTTGTCAAAAATTTTACAGAAACAAGCGCGTCAAACGCAATTCTTCGTAGGAATATTTGCCGTCGAGGGCGCTGAAAACGGGGGCGAGCTTTTCGTCTTTCGCTTTCTTGAAAGCGTCCGCTATCATCTTAAAATCTTTTTCTTGGGGTTTATATAAACTCAAATCAAGGGTCTTGTCTTTCGTCTTCAATTCTTCCAAATGCGAGATAATCGTCCTTTCTGTGACACCGCGCGCTTTGGCGATTTCCGAAATTGAAAATCCTTCAGCGACGAAAACCAGAGTTTTTTCATAAGTGGAAACTCTTACCTCGGGCTCCACGCTTTTTTCTTTATTTTTCGCGATTTCTTTTTCGTCCGCCGTTCCGCCGATTTTCGCCAAAAATGTCTTGTGCATCTCACTCATCTCCTCATCGTCAAAACGAACAAGCACCCTTTCCCACTTCAACGATTCAGAAAGAAGATGCGTGTCAATCTTCACGGCTTGAGGATGCATCGTAAGAGCCATTTCATTTAACCCTTTCAGTGAAAGTCCGGAAAGTCGTCGAAGACGAGAGATCGCGACATAGCCTTGCCCCGGGACGAACGCCCTCGAAAGGTCGATTTCCGCCGCGTCCAAACTCATCCCTTGGCTTTTATGGACGGTAATCGCCCACGCCAATCGCAGAGGCAACTGCTCCACTCTTGCCCGTGTCTTGCCGTCTTCTTCCACCAACCATTCCACCCGACTGACGAAAATCCTCCTACCTGAAACTGTTCGCACGATAGGCATTCCTCCTTCGTCAAAATCTTCCACTGTTCCCAATGTGCCGTTCACATAGCCATTGTCAAACGAATTTTTCACAAACATCACCAAAGCATTTTTCTTCAGGACGAGTTTTTGCGGAGCGAGAATACTTTTTTTGAGCGATTCCACAATGCTAGCTTTTCCCCTTGATGTCATTTCGTAGACGCGTCCGTCGTCGGGAAGTTTCCCTAGCTCGCGTTCGTTTTCCGCGTCTACATCGACATTGTGCGTGTATAGCCGTGTCGGCGTGATCTTTTCCGCGCATTCTTTCCCGCGCATTTCCGCAAGCAAGGCGCGCGTTTCTTCCGATATAGCGCATCCGCGCATCTCATTTAGAATTCTTTCCAACGAGGAATCACTGTGCCGAAACTGCTCGTCCAAATAGCACACGCGGACATCCATACTCTTCCACGCGTCCGACGAATTTATAAATTCCGCGTTTCCTCCGTCCCGCGCGATCGGCGGTAATTGAAAAAAATCTCCCGAAAGCACCACCTGCATTCCTCCAAAAGGCTCTTCGTTCCTTTTCATCGCCCGACACACCCTCTCCACAAAATCAAAAAGTCGCGCGGAAAGCATAGACACTTCGTCAATAACAAGAACGCGGGCTTTTTCAAATCTTTTATACAGATATTCTTTTTGGACAAGATTCTCTATATCCGCTTCATTCAGAGTGTCTCTGATTCCGAGTCCCGACCATGAATGAATTGTCACTCCGCCGATGTGCGTAGCGGCAATTCCGGTGGAAGCAGTCACACCCACAGACACTCCGCGGTTTTTCAAGTAAGAAACATATTCATTCAAAGCGTAAGTCTTTCCGCTTCCCGCCGCTCCGGTCAAATACACATTCTTCCCCGCTTTCAATATATTAAGCGCGTCTCTCTGCTTCATAATGAAATTTTAACACACTTTCGCCGACAAGGTGATTGTTTCGAATCAAGGACCACGCCGCAAGCGGAAGGGGAATTAAGAATTAAAAAAAATAAAATTTATCGCCTGCGCACACGATAGATAATCGGGCGCAAACATCACTTCTGCAAAATATCGTGAGGATGACTTTCAGTGAGTCCGGCGGTCGTCATTAAGACAAATTCGGCTTTTTGCTGAAATTCTTTTATTGTCATAGCTCCGCAATAAAACAAAGTGCTTTTCAGATAACTGACTAATTGCATAACAATATCTTCGGTCTTGCCTTTATATGGCGTAAGACCTTCCACTCCTTCCGGAACTAATTCCGCCACATTCAGATAAGATTGATTGTATCTTGATTTCGAACCAATCTTCATTGCTTCTAGCGAACCCATCCCCCGATAATTTTTAAATTTTTTACCATTTACAGTAATAATTTCGCCCGGAGTATCAGAAGTTCCCGCCAGAATGTTGCCTAAGACCACAGAGCTTGCTCCGACAGCCAGAGCTTTCGCCACATCCGCGCCTGTGCGTATTCCACCATCGGCAATAATCGGTACATTATATTTTGAGGCTTCATCCGCCACTTCGGCAATCGCCGACAATTGGGGGACTCCTATTCCTGTGGTAATTCTGGTCGTGCAGATAGAACCGGCGCCTATTCCAACTTTTATAGCATCAGCACCTGCTTCAACCAAACCCTGAACAGCCTTTTTGGTTGCGATATTTCCTGCAATTACCGATTTAAAAATCTTTTTCATTTTACCGATTGCAACAACCATCAATTCCGTGTGGCCGTGAGCATTATCTATAACAATCAGATCTAAACCAGTCTCGGAGTGCAATTCTTTCGCCCATTCCACATCTTGGGGACCAATCGCGGCGGCGACCTGATGACCAGCATCAAGAACTTTTTTCACTTCAGCAATTTGACTTTCAAGCGACATATTGCGATGAATGATTGACAGACCGCCAAGCTTTCCCATAGTTATTGCCATTTGCGAATTCGTCACGGTATCCATCGGAGAAGAAATAAAAGGTATTTTAAATTTGTCTCCTTTTGAAATTTCCGTCTCAACGGAAATTGACTCCCTGTCGATAGATGAAAAAAGAGGTTTGAGCAAAACATCGTCAAATGTATAGGCTTTGGAAGCGTTATTAATTTTATCTGAAAAATTGTTTTTCATATATTTTTTAGAACTTAGACGGTCGGCGCATTTCTTTGCTACTTTGCGCCTCGAATCGCATCCGACTGTGTAAGTTCTAGTTTATGCCTTTTAATAATTTTGGTTTTAGATTTTTTAATTGCGCGGGTTAGATTGATTTCGTAACTATTAGCAATAGTCGCTAAAGCGATGATGACATCTCCCATCTCTCCTTCAATGTCCGATCTCATCCTCTTACGACCCTTGTCGCCTTGAGACATTCTTATCGCTTCCATTACTTCCCCCAGCTCTTCAATTAAATAAACCAATTGAAGATGTCTGTCGGGTTGCTTTTTTGACGAATGTTCCCAATCTTCTCTCACCCATTGTTGCAATTTTTCTAAATCCATATATAAAAATTACCACACCTAAAAATTGGTGCGGTAAAATCAGCAAATTTTTTATCTTTTTGCGAATAAAACCTTATACCTAGACCTTTATTTGTTGTTGTTCAGCGACAACAAAATTGCTAACTTAAAAGTGTTCTGTTATACATTTCCGCCATATTCCAAAGCATATTGAATATTGAGAGCATCATCGCGCTTATAACGGGATTCTCAATCACGACAGCCGTGTTGTTCTCGCCAAAAGAATAAAAGATGACTTTCTCATTGAAGACATCAAATCCGCCCACGATATTATATCCTTCGGGCAAGACTCTTATCTTAGAAAGTTTACCCTTGATACCGGATTCTCTTTTTAATTTCTTGGCGATCTTAATCGCGTCAGAAGTCCCTTTTAGAATGATTCTGGATTTAATGCTATGCGCGATTCTTTTATTAGAATAATCTTCTGACCATCCGGGTATGGAATTTTTAAATGCGTCTCCATCTCCATAAATGGCAACTTCTTTCGCTTCTTCAATTATCATCTCTAGGACTGCTTTCAAGCCTTCTTTGCCTTCATAAAATCGCGCGCCTAGATCTTTCTCCGCAAGAGTATACAAATAATTGAGATCATCAATATGTTTCTCTAAATTAGAATAATTGTCTTTCTGGATCTGTAGAAATCTCTGGGGTTTAACAGGACTTAAATATGTTTTGTCGGCATTTTTAACACTGCTTACAAGACCCTTTGTTTTTAAACGCTCGACGACAGCGTAGCTAGAAGTCCTATTAAGTCCCCCTTCCTTTGCAACCTGATGAATCGTCCCCTTGCCAAGAGTAAGAAGCGCCAAATACACTTTCGCTTCCGACTCATCCAGTCCGCATCTTTTTACAACTTCAAGCAGTTTTCTGTTGTCTTCTGATTTCATATTAGCTAGCCTAACAATTCTAAATATGAATTACAATTCGATCCTTTTATCCAACTCCTTTATCTCATCCCTCAAAATCGCCGCAGTTTCGAAATCCAGAATTTTCACAGCGTCGGTCATTTGTTTTGTTTTATCTTTGATGAGTTTTGCCGGATTTTTTTCGTATAATTTTCTGTCAATTTCAAGAAGTGTTTTGACCGTCTTCTGATGACGGCTTTCCATCTCGTCGGTGATACTGTGTATCTTTTTTATTATGGTTTTCGGGGTGATATTATGTTTTTTATTATATTCAAGCTGAATTTTTCTTCTTCTTTCAGTCTCGCCGATCGCTTTCTTCATTGAGCCTGTAATGTTGTCAGCATATAAAATCACTTTGCCTTCCACATTCCTCGCGGCGCGTCCGATTGTCTGAATAAGCGAAGTCTCGGAACGGAGGAATCCTTCCTTGTCCGCGTCAAGAATTCCAATGAAAGATACTTCCGGCAAATCCAAGCCCTCCCTCAAAAGATTGACTCCGACAAGACAGTCGAATTTCCCTTTCCTGAATTCGGTCAACAATTCAATTCTATCTATCGTCTTTATGTCGCTATGGAGATATTCCGCCTTCATTCCTTTTTCTTTAAGATACTCGCTCAAATCTTCCGCCATCTTTTTCGTCAGAGTAGTGGCGATGACGCGATTGCCTCGCTTCACGACTTTTTCCGCTTCGGCGATAAAATCAGTAATTTGTCCTTTGTATCCGCCTTTCGGAGTAATTGCCCTCACTTCCACAACAGGGTCAATCAATCCTGTCGGTCTAATGACTTGTTCCACGACTTGCCCGCTTACCTTAAATTCATATTCGGCGGGCGTGGCGGAAGTATAAACCACTTGTCCGATTCTTTCTTCAAACTCTTTAAACTTTAGCGGTCTGTTATCCGCCGCGGATGGCAATCTGAAACCATGCTCTATCAAAGTTTTTTTCCTTGACGCGTCGCCAGCGTACATTCCGCCGATTTGAGAGACTGTCACATGGGATTCGTCAATAATTGTTAAAAAATCGGCGCTTCCGTCCGCCTTGCGCGGAAAGTATGAAAGCAAAGTATCTGGCGCTTCGCCCGCCATTCTGCCCGAAAAATGCCTGGAATAATTTTCAATACCATTGCAATAGCCGACTTCTCTTATGAGAGCAAGGTCGTAGCTTGTTCTTCTTTTTAATCTTTCCGCTTCAAGCGTTTTACCCTGCTTTTCAAGTTCTTTAAGTCTGCTGGTAATTTCCAGTTTTATGCTTTTTATCGCTCGCTTTTTTTGGTCTTCAGAAGTGATGAAATGCTTAGCCGGAAAAAGATAAAAAATCTCGATGTCTCCGAGAAAACTTCTGGACACGGCGTCAATTTTCCGAATACTCGCGATATTTTCACCCGAAATTTCAATCCGATAAATCACTCGCTCATCCACTGGCATTATTTCAATCGCATTGCCTATCGCCCGAAACATTCCAGGAGAAAGGTCGGCATTTGTCCTTTCATAGAAAATTGCCACAAGCGATCTTATGAATTCATTTCGGCTTATCTTCATTCCCTTCTCAATTTTCATATTCACCTTCTCGTATTCCTCCGGAGAACCTAGCCCGTAAATGCAAGACACCGAAGCGACAATGATGACATCTTTTCGAGTCAGAAGCGCCTGCGTGGAAGCGTGTCGAAGGCGGTCAATTTCTTCATTTATCATTGCCTCTTTTTCTATGTAAGTGTCCGTTATCGGCATATAAGCCTCCGGCTGATAGTAGTCGTAATAGGAAACGAAATAATGCACGGCATTATCGGGGAAAAAATCCCGATACTCTTGCGCCAGTTGAGCCGCCAGAGTTTTATTGTGAGCTATCACCAAAGTCGGCTTCTGAATTTTTTCAATAATATTGGCAACAGTAAAAGTCTTCCCTGAGCCGGTAACTCCAAGAAGCGTCTGGTGTCGCATACCCTTTTTCAGTCCGCTTATGAGCGATTCAATCGCCTTCGGCTGATCCCCCGCTGGCTTGAAGTCGGAATGTAGTTTGAATTTTTTCATTATTTCCACTATACCGTCACTGTTTGAAATAGACAAATATATTGTGAATAAAGAATCAGCCAACTTAAAAACAAAAATGGACTCAGATAAAGTTAAATCACTGACCCTAATCAATCTCCTTTATAAGATTAAAATTTATTAAGCGCCTTTCAAAACATTTCTAATAAAAAAATAAACTTTACTTAATCTCCTGTCAATTTTTGTCTATTGCTTTCCACACAGAAACAATATCAAAGAAAATTACAAAGTGTCGACACGAATAACTGGTTCAGGATGAAGACCTGACGGGTCGGTGTGTCCAAAGTTGAGATTTTCCGCCGATGCCTTTAGTCCATCTCTAACCTGAAGCCATGTCGCGGTCGGATTATTTTTAAGATACAAAGCGATGGCGCCGGAAACATGGGGCGTTGCCATACTTGTTCCGCTCAGTGTCGCATACCCTCCGCCTTTGTAAGTGGAATATATATCAACGCCAGGCGCAGACAAATCAACTTCGCTTCCATAATTACTGAATGTCGCGAAAGTGTCATCCGCTCCATAGTATGTAGGGAAACCAATTCCGCCAGGAACACCGTCAGAATCCGACAGAGCGGATACAGTAATAACGGTGTCATTGTAAGAAGCTGGCACGGAAATATTTGTCGAATTGGTTTCATTTCCGGCTGCAACAGCATAGACAATTCCGGCGTCTCTGGACTTACAGATGGCTTTATGCAAAGGGTCATTGTTCGTATACCCGCAATTATTGTCGCTTGAACCGCTTCCTCCCAGACTCATATTGGCGACTTTTATATTATACTTCACAGCATTTGCCGTCACCCAATCAATTCCGCATATTACCGACGACCATGTGCCGGAACCATTACGATTCAGAACCTTTACAGCTATAAGCTTTGCTTCAGGAGCAACACCGACAACTCCGATGCTATTATCAATGGCGGCAATAGTCCCTGCAACATGAGTGCCGTGTCCGTTGTCATCATTGCCGTTTTTTGCGCCTGAAACACAACTTTTATTGGCTATAATGTTTGTTTTCAAATCAGGGTGGGACAATTCAATTCCCGTATCGATAACGGCAACAACTAACCCAGCGCCTTTATTTAACAGATTTTCTGCGTTGATGCGATCAATCCCAGTCGGAATTGTTTGTGGTGGCTGTATTTTCGTCGCAACTTTTCCGGAAGATTTTCCGCCAGAAGAATCGAGTACCATTTCGGAAACATAAACAACTCTGTCTTCCGTCACAAAGTCAACACGCGGGTCATTTTTAATTTTTTCCAATTCATCATCGCTCATTCTCGCCACGAATCCTTTTATCGCCCGATTGTAACTGTATATCTTTTCAAACTTACTCGTTTTGGCGATAGATTCGGATTCAAAATCGGGATCTTCCACGCTATCATTGAAAACAACTATGTATTGTCCGGAAATTTTGTCCGGTTTGTCATCGTAAGTTTTGGCGGAAACCGCTTGGGTCGCGCTTGATATTCCAGCAACTAAAACAACTAAAAACAAGACTAAAATATCCTTTGATTTGATTTTTTTCATATTTGTTATTAGTTAATCTATATAATTTTAATTATTTTATTTTAGCATCTCTGACAAAGTCAAACAATGACCAAACCGGTAGACTTTTCCGTCTTCCCTAAAACCTTTTATCTTTTCTCCTTGTAACTCCCCCCGCCCTCATATTTCCTCATGACCTCTTCTTCAATCGAAGCCTTGTCGCGACCGAATTTGAGATAAGAAAGATCTTTCAGTTTGGTGATGTTTTCTTTGTCGCCAACGGACGGCGCGATGGTTTCAATATTGAACGGTCTGACAGGTTTGCCGTTTGAAAGCATTTTCAGATAAGCGCTGCGGTTGTCTATGTTCATCAAATCTTTAGCGGTAAAAACCGGCGCGAATTGTTTTTCCAAAAATTCGGCGTCCTCGGCGCCAACTCTGAACACCGCCATAGAGCCGACATTTCCGAAAACAGAATCTTTTATCCCATCTTCCAACTGGGCGATGAACTGATGCGCCATATTCAAGCTCAATTTGTATTTTCTCGCCTCGGAAAGAATTGTTGAAATCGAGCTCGTAGTAATGTTTTGGAATTCATCGATGTAAAGATAAAACGGCGGGAAATCCTTGCCTATTGAATCGACGCGGGAAAGAGCGGACATAAGAATTTTGCCTACGAGAATAAGCCCGATAAGATTGGCGTTGATATCGCCGAGCCGTCCTTTCGCCAAATTGACCAGAAGTATTTTTTTGTTGTCCATTATCTCTCTGAAATTAAAAGATGATTTTTCTTGAGCGATAATCGGCCGCATAATGTCGTTCGCAAGGAAAATGTCGAATTTGCTGGTGATATAAGGCACAATGTTGGCGAGCGACGCTTCTCCTCCGGCTTTCTCAGCGACTTCTTTCCAAAATTGAACGACTACCGGATTTTTGCATCGAGATAATTTCATATCCCTGAATGATTTATTGGACATAACTCTCGAGACATCAAGAAGAGTGCTTCCAGACTCCGGATTGTCAATCACGAGCATCGTGGCGTTCCTGAAATATTGCTCGAATATCGGACCCATCGATTCCGGCACTCCGCCGTAAAGTTTTTGGAATATATTGAAAAGCTCATTGACCACAAAAGTCTTCTGCTCCGGATACCGCGCGTCGTATTCCAACATATTAAGCGCCATCGGACGATCCGTATAGCTTGGGTCGAAATAAATGACATCCTCAAATCTTTCTTTCGGTATCATTGAAAGAATATCTTGAATGTCGGAGCCGTGAGGATCTATCATACAAACGCCGTCCCCATTCATAATATCCTGAACTATCATATTTTTTAGAAGTGTGGTTTTTCCAGTTCCCGTCTGTCCGATAGTATAGAAATGTCTCAGTCTGTCGTCTTTCGTCATATGAATTTTTGTCTCCATATTCCTATGCTTATTGATTCCGAGAATTATTCCGTCTTTGGCGATATCGACTGGCGCGGGAGCGCTTCCTGCTTTGGCTTGCTTCAACTGCGGAGAGGACTTCACGCTCGATTGCGGAAAATGGAGGATGCTCGTCACCTCTTTTATGCTGAGAGGCAAGATATATTCGTCGGAAAACATTCTGAAAGAAAATTCTTTGAGCATTCTTATCAATCTGACTTTCTCAATTTTTTGGAATTTAAATTTGTTTCCGAGAGTGTTTTCAAATTGATTGAATGCCGATTGTATGTCGGACATAATAGCTTCAGCCTCGCTCCTAGTCTGCGCCGAAGCTACAATTCTTATATTGGCTTTGACAATAGGAGTGGCTATTTTAGCTTTGATGTTTTCCAAAACAGACTGATCAATCGGCGTTTTTTCTTCTTCATCCTTATCTTTTTTGGATTTGCCGGACTTGGAGAAATCTTTGGCAAACCTTCTCATTTGAGCAAAAAACGAATCGTCATTGTCTATCGCTTCTTTTACCTTCACCCCTTTGTTTATTTTCTCCAAAGATTTCTTGTATTTCTTCAAATAATAATCTTCCGCCGGTTTGAAAATAATCTGTATGGCCGCGCCCTCGCCGTCGCGGTCTATTTTTGAAAAGCTGTTTAGAATGATGTTGAGCGGGTCGTAATCAAACTGCTCATATGTCTTTATGGGGTATATGGGATTTTCCGCCTGTTTCAAATAAGCTCCGACCGAAATTCCGGATTCATTGAAAATGTTGTAATCATCTTTTTTCTCGAATACTTTGGCGTTGGGGAAAACCGAAAGTATCTGTTTTTCAAAAAGATCTTTCTTGGTATCGGGAACGGAAACATAAAAAACAAATTCATTGCTGTGGTTGGCATTCGAGAGCTCAATCGAAAAATATCCGGCGGTTTCGTTTTTGTTATCGTGAACGGAAAGCATTCCGGCGTAAAACTGCTCCATCAGAGAAACAATCTCTTTGAGATTTTTCTGCTTCTCGCTCTCGTCCGACACTTCCGGCAAAGAAATTTCAAAAAGAGTCATTTTGAGCGTTTTAAAAAGATGGCTTTTATCTTTAAGTCCGCGAACGGGGAATCCGGCTTTGACATACTGGACAAGAAATCTGTGGAAATCGTCTTCAAGATGCGCGTCGCCGAGTTTTTCTATGATTGAGATCACATTCCAGACGCCTTTTGTCTGAAGAATTCCGACAAGCTCTTCCATTTTCTTATCGTGCTCTTCCGGAGATAGGTCGAGAACAATCGCCTCGGCTTCGTTCGGCTTTAATAAAAGTTCCCCGCCGAGAATTTTTTCCGGAACAGCTTTTTTATACTCCAATATTTTTTCGGAAACTATCTTTGAAGTGTCTACGGGCTCGCCGTTCTTTTCCACTTCTTCCTTTCTCCGCGCGACTTCCCCGCGAAGATATTCCAGCTCTTCTTCCGGCGAAGAAAATTTTCTCTCTTGATTATCCAATCCAATTTTTTCCATTGTTAGATTATACCTTAAATTAGGTTGCGGGTGGTAGTTTTTATTTTGTCGTTATTGTCTTTTTAAATTAAGTCTTTTTATTTTTTACAATACTCTGTTTTATTAAGAACTCACTTTTTGAAATTTCCACTTTTTTAACCACTTCCTTGGCGACAGGCATTAATGGCAATCCAAGCCACCATTTCATATTTTCAACCTCCCTCTTAATCAAATCGAATCCAAAATACTTATTTTTTTGTTCATCAAAACAGACTGCAAGCGGCATATTGTAAAAATTTTCTGTTGGATCATTCCAACCCCATAAATTTTTTAACACAATCGGCTTAGTTATTTTTTCCCACGCCTGTTGGATAAAAGATGGCGAAATTGGCAGACCAAGAGGCATATGAATGTCTTTTTCTTCAAGAGATGGAGCGTGCATATCTATCATAATAGAAATTCCACCTTCTTTTAAAACTTTTAACTGTTCTTCAAAACACCTATTTGAATTATTGATTCCGCCAATACCGAAAATATTTGTAATGCAATCTATTGAATTTGGCTTGAATTTATAAAACCCATCTTTTGCGTAACCTTCTTCTCTGTCTATAAAATTCGTAGCATCTCCCTTTTTTAATGATAATTCAAGATGATTATTTTCTTTCAACATTCTTTTTCTGCCTTTATCTAACATTGCTTCTGTAAAATCTATACCAAATAAATCCATTTTTGCCATCGTTTTGTTAATTTCTTCCAGTGTCAAACCTGTGCCGGTGGCAATATCTAACACTCTAAAGTTATAATCTATTGGAAATTTTCCCGCATACTCCTTAAGCATGTGAGCGGTTTCTTTTCTTAATTTAGTGTCATTATAAGCCGTTGTTAGATGATGTCTTGAATCATAATTTTTTGCTTCTACTGAGTATAATTTCCTAACATCTTCTATTCCTGACGGTCTAAAAAACAATTTGATGCCCTTTTCAAAGACATTGAGAGCGATATCTATCGCCTTCTGTCTAAACTTGCTTATTTCTATTTCCTTATGCCTGTATTCTTTTGGTATAATTTCAATAGGTCTCTTTGACTCCCAGTTTCTTACGAAATCATTTTCAGCGTCAGGAGAGTATCTATGTTTCAAGACATCTTCTAAAAAATCAGATGCTCTTTCGGGATTATATCCACCCCCTAAAGCTTCTTTTGTATTTTCCACCTCAAATTCTGTTTTTAAGAAATCAAGTTCAGTAAAATGGAAATGCAGAAACTGT
>CAYIIG010000012.1:0-13899 GCA_964363425.1 uncultured Candidatus Saccharibacteria bacterium
GACCCTTGCGGGTCGCCTTTAATTGTAGCGCATTGCATTTCGTAATTCAAAGTTACCGACATCCGATGTCGGTAAGGGCGGGAGAGGCTTGACTTGCGCGTTTAAATAATTAAAGTTTAAGAAGTTTTGTTTTTATGGGTATTAAATTTTTACTGTTCTTTTAAATGGAGGTTAAAGATGAGAAAAGTTTATAATGGGCTGTTGATGGTAATGACCGGTGAAATTGATTGGCAGAAGATTCCCTCACCGGCAAAAAAAATCGTACTCTATTGTATGGTGTCTGTGGGATTTTTTTTAAACATCTCTATCCCCTTATCGGTTTTGTTTTACCTAAGAGGAGGAAATGTCGTGGCTTTAAATCAGATGATTGCGGTGTTTGCTTTTTCCATTTTCATTACTTTTTGTGCAATTACACCTGATATTGATATCTTGCGATTTTTTGCAAGGACAAATTTTTTTCGAGTTTATTTTTTCTATTTACCGAAAGGATTTCTTTGGTGCGTCAGAAAAATGCTCTGCGCGCTGATTCGCTTGACGAGGTTGGTCTTGCTGAGTTTGTAAATCGCAAAGATTGCAAAAACCACTTGGGAGCTGAACTCCCAAGTGGTTTTTTATTTGAAGAGGCTTTCGACGGCTTCTTTGACATCGGCGCCGTCGGCGAGACCGCCCAATTCTTTTATTGTTGCGCCGATAAGTTGTCCGATTTTTGATTTGTCGGAGATGCCGAGCTTAGTTTTCATCTCCTCGACTTTTTTCCTCACCTCGTCTTTACTCATCATTTTCGGCAGGTAAGTTTCTAGAATTTTAAGCTCGGCTTCTTCTTCTAGCGCCAAATCTTCGCGCCCTCCTTTTTTGAATTGATCAATGGAATCTTTCCTTTGTTTAACAGCTCTTCTGATCACGGCTATAACTTCCGCATCCAAAAGCTCGTCTTGAGGTTTTCTTTTTGTCGCAACCAGTTCGTTCGTGAATGCAGTAAGAAGTCCACGCAAAACAGTCAAGCGAACCGCGTCTTTGGCAAGCATTGCTATTTTAATTCCTTCTTTTATTTGTTTTTGTAACATATTTTTCTATCAGTTTATATTTCTAAAATTCTTTTTTAATTTCTTTGAATCTGGATTCCCGGTCGCCAAGAGCAGAGGCGACATCTGTGGACGACCTCCGCGGGAATGACAGAACACCTACAACCTACAACCTACAACCTACAACCTAAATTAATGCTACCACATTTAAGTTTGTATTGGTATAATAATCAAATGTCTAATTCTTTAATCATTATTTTGCTGGCAGTTTTATTTTTCATTGGAATTTTTAATGTGTTTTTTATCAGATTTGCGTTGAGAAACAAGAAAGAGCCGGAAAAGGGAGCCGATGAGACCGGTTTCAAACTTATTTTGGAACAGGTGAACGAGCTCGCGAGGACAGTTGACCATAAGCTCGGAGAGTCATCAAAACAGATGAATGAGTCAATGCGTTATCAATCATCCGAATCATCAAAAATGATAAGAGACATTACCGAACGACTCACAAGACTCGATGAAACAAACAAACAAGTTGTTTCTTTTGCCGACCAACTTCAGTCACTTCAAGATATTTTGAAAAACCCGAAACAGCGCGGAATACTCGGCGAATATTACTTGGAAACTCTCCTTAAAAATGTTTTGCCACCGGGCAGTTATCAAATGCAGTATCCGTTTAAGGATGGCACGATAGTGGACGCGGCGGTTTTCGTGAAAGATAAAGTAATACCGATTGATTCAAAATTTTCTTTGGAGAATTACAATCGTTTGAGTGAAGAGAAAGATCCCGTTGAAAAAGAAAAGTTGGAAAAAGCTTTCAAGTCCGATTTAAAAACAAGAATCGACGAAACTTCAAAATATGTAAAGCCGTCGGAGGGGACGATGGACTTCGCTTTTATGTTCATCCCTCACGAAGCTATTTATTATGATTTGCTGGTGGCGCAGGTTGGGGCGGTCAAAGTGAATACGAGAGATTTGATTGAGTATGCCTTCAAGGAAAGGCATGTAATAATCGTGTCGCCGACATCTTTTCTCGCTTATTTGCAGACCGTTCTGCAAGGCTTGAAAGCTCTTCAGATAGAAGAGTCTGCTAAAGAAATAAGAAAGAATGTTGAGGATTTGCAAAAACATTTAAGAAGCTATGAAGAGTATCATCAGAAACTTGGCAATTCTTTGACGACTACCGTCAACCATTTCAACGCTTCCGGCAAAGAATTCAAGAAAATTGATAAAGATGTGATGAGGATAACGGGCATCGCTTCCGCCTTCGAGGCTCTGCCAATAGATAAGCCGGAAGAGGAATAAAACTAGGTTGTAGTTGGTAGGAATTAGGTTGTAGGTTTTGGGAAAGAAAGACAGGAAGGAAAAAGTATATTTAACATTTTTCTTTTTCCTACAACCTACTACCCACAACCTACAACCTTTCACAAATGTTGCATTTAACGAGCAAATATGTAAAATGTAGTAATTATGGAATTTGCGGTTATAAAAACAGGAGGGAAGCAATACAAAGTCTCTGTGGGCGAGTCTTTCAATGTTGAAAAGATGCTCGGAGAATTCAAAGAGGGTGACAAAATCACCTTTGATAAAGTTTTGCTTGTTGATAACGGTAAAGACACTACCACTATAGGCACTCCTTACATAGACGGAGCTAAAGTTGAAGCCGTCCTTGAGAAAATAGGCAGAGAGAAGAAAGTGACGGTCATAAAATACAAACAGAAGAGCCGATACTACAAGAAGAACGGACACAGACAGCCTTTCTTTAAGGTAAAGATTTCCGCTATTGTTTAATAACTTTTTTAAATTAAATTGAAAATAAGTTTTCAATTTCATTCGATGGAAAAAAAGAAAATTTTCATATTACTGGGACATCCGGATAAAGATACCAAATGCGGTTATTTTGCCGATTCTTACGAAAAAGGGGCGAGAGAGGCGGGTTATGAAGTAAGAAGAATCAATTTGGGCGATTTGAAATTCGACCCTATGCTCCACAAAGGATACAAGGTCATACAGGAAATTGAGCCTGATCTTAAAATAGTTCAGGAAAATATAAAATGGTGCGAACATTTCGTAATTTTTTATCCTAGCTGGTGGTCAACTATGCCCGCCTTGCTCAAGGGGATGTTTGACAGAATATGGCTTCCGTATTTCGCTTTCAATTTTAATAAAGACAGATGGGGCTGGCAGAAACATCTCAAAGGCAGATCGGCATTGGTTGTCGTTACTTCCGATTCTCACCCGTTTATCACTCGAATTCTGATGGGCGATTCCACCAATGAAATCAAGAAAGGTATTCTTAAATTCGCAGGATTTTCTCCGGTCAACATTTTGAAAGCCGGACCTTTGAAAAATATCTCACAAGACAAAAAGGAAAAATGGGCGAAAAAACTTTTTAAATTGGGTAAAAACGGAGCTTAAAACTTTGAATTAAGGCAGTTTGCAAATCGGTGATCACAATTTAAACGCAAGATGAAATTTTTAAATTTTAAAATCGGAATTGCCATTCTTGTTTTGCTGACGGTTTCAGGTGTTGTTTTTTGGCAACAAACGCAGACGCAGGACATCTCGGAAATAAATCAAGATGGTTCAGGTATCAATGTTGACATAGCGACAGCTACCAATTCAACAGTGTCCGGATTTCGCGGAGCGAATAACAGTTTGCTTAATAGTAAGAATTCAAAATCTTCAGACGGAACGACTGCCTCCACCAAGATTACAGTAATTCCTTTTGGAATCAATAATCCATTTTCTTATCCCGATACGGACATCGGCAGTGAAAGATGCGTTAAAAATAAAAGCGTCTTTAAAAAGACTGCTTCTTATTCGGAAAAGCATATAGAAATAAGCGATCTTGAAAAATGTCTTCCTGTCGCGGTAGGTTATATGAATAATATGAGAAATATGGGCGTAAATGTCATCTCCCAGCATTTTAACAGAAGATATGATGAGAACGGATTGCCTTATTTCGGAATCGAAGAAAAAGAGCACAAGAATCACGAGGTGGCGATTCAAATGTATGTCAAAGATTTCGATAATTATTTTTGGGCTGCTATAAATCCTGTTTCTTCAAAAGGGTTTGTCGGAGACATAAATATTGAAACTCATAAACTTCTTACCGAAAATAAAAGTGGCGATAAATTTATATACCTGCCAGCATCAGAAGCCGGTTTTTCCGAATGGCAAAAATGGCTCGGCGCGATGTTTGATTATTTGAATGATCATAATGCAACAAGTAAGCTCGCTTATGTTCAAATAGGGAATGAATCCGATGGAGATTACGCCAAAAAAGACGGTTCTACATCGAAGCGTGACAATAAGGATGATTTTTACTGGGCAAAATACGCCAAGTTGGTGGAAAAATCTTACGATATCATCAAGTCAAGGTCTCCTAAAACTAAAATCGTTATAGGGTCAAGCGGTGCGGGGTCAGTCACTTTTGGAGGCTTCCAGAAACCGACATTGGAATACCTATCTGGCAAGATAGACGATAATGGGCTTGTTGTAAACGGAACAAAAAAGTGCGGCGGGTCAGGCTGTTTCGATGTCTACGATTATCACGATTTTTCAGGATACAAAGAATACAAAGGGAGGACGGCGTGTCAGCCGAAAAATTGTGTCAAGCCGATTCTTACGGTTGAAAAAACTCCTCAAAATATGAAAAAACTTTTGAGCGGCAGCGGATTCCCAGACAAGAAATTAGTAATTCAGCAAGGCGGAACTTATACCGGACAAGACGACAAAGAGGATAAACTCACTGAGTACCAAAGCGAAGAAGATCAGGCATCTTATTTTGCGAAAAGAGCAATTTATTTGTTGGCTAATGGTGTGGAACAGGTGCTATTCGGCACTTATGTCGAGCATTCTTGCTATGATGGAACAATTCATAACTGGTTCACAATGATGGGGTTCGCTTATAATGGTATCCCAAAAGAAGGAGGGGACGATTGCTCGCCGATTGGCAAAAAAACTAAACAGATTAAACAAGAGAATAAAAAAGTGCTCGCCACGACAGGTGATTGCGACGGGCAGACACCTTGCCCTGATCCAGGCACTGGCGTGAAAAAATTGTCTTACTTTACCGCCAAAAAACTTATTGAAGTTTTGAAGGGGAGCGATTGGGATAATCTTGAGGCCATAACAACAGGAAGGGACGATGTCCACCTCTATAAAATAGTCAAAGACGGCAAAACTAATTATTTCGCGTGGTGGGATTGGTGGAACAAATGTCCTCGCCAAGATGTTTCAAAACCTGAAATGAATACCGCTTGCATTGATAAAAACAAGCCGACAGTGTCCGTCAGTGTCGGAAACGCCGTCTCAAGTGTTAAAGCAACCGAGCTTGTTCCGGATTTTGATTCGGGTGCGAAAGCGGAAAAAGCCGGTTACGCCAGCTCTTTTAGGAGTGGCATTGAGTCGGTTAAAAGTGGGACGGCTACGGTGAAGCTTGGAATGAAGCCCGTATATGTTGAAGTGATTAAATAGGCATTGGATCCATGTCGGTTGCCGCAGGGTATCGATTTTGACATTGATTGAAATATGAATATACTAGAAATGTTTCCGGACAATTTAATTAACCTCTCCGGTATTTATCAAATTAATTTATTAAAAAATATCTTATGAAAAAACAAAATGCCAATATGTTGGAAAATTCAAATAAGATAATCCCTTTGGGGGATAGAGCGCTTTTGAAAATCTCCGAAGGTAAGAACGGATCAAAGACAGCCTCCGGTATTTATATTCCGGACACGGTTGATAAAGAGAAGCCGGAGCAGGGCAAAGTCGTCGCTGTCGGAGAAGGGAAATACATAGACGGCAGGCTGATTCCTTTAAGTGTAAAAGTCGGCGACACTGTCGTCTTTTCCAAATACGGATATGATGAAATAAAAGTCGGCGAAGAAGAATTTTTGTTAGTCAAGGAAGATAATATTTTAGCAATAATTAATTAAAGAATGTGTTAGGTTGTAGGTGGTAGGTTGCAGGGAAGAAAGAGATGTAAAAATGAGCTCTTCTCCTAAAAACCTATTACCTACTACCTACTACCTAAAAAAATGAGTAAACAAATAATTTTCAATGAAGACGCGCGCAAGGCATTAAAGAGGGGGGTTGACGCGGTGTCAGACGCGGTAAAAATCACCATTGGTCCGAGAGGCAGGAATGTCGTCTTGGACAAAGGCTATGGCGCGCCCATCATCACGAACGACGGCGTAACAATAGCAAAAGACATCACTCTTAAAAATAAATTTGAAAATATGGGGGCGGAAATAGCGAAAGAAGTCGCTTCGAAAACAAACGATGTTGCCGGAGACGGGACAACAACCTCAGTCATACTCACTCAGGCTATTGTCGCCGAGGGGATGAAATACACGACGATGGGAGTGAATGCGATGGGAATAAAAGCGGGTATTGAAGGCGCGGCGGAAGAAGTCGTGTCTGCTTTGAAAGAAATCGCCAAGCCGATAAAGAGCAAAGATGAGATCAGACAAGTCGCCACCATATCCGCCGAGTCGGAAGAAGTCGGGAAAATCATCGCCGATACGATAGACAAAGTTGGGAAAGACGGCGTCGTTACGGTTGAAGAATCTCAAACCGTTGGAATCGACTCGGAAGTAACGATGGGACTTCAGTTTGACAAGGGTTATGTCTCTCCTTATATGATAACGAACGCGGATAGAATGGAAGCTGAATACAGCGACCCTTTGATTTTGATTACCGACAGGAAAATATCGACGATTAAAGAAATTCTTCCGCTTCTTGAAAGTATGGCGCAAAGCGGAAAGAAAGAGCTGGTGATAATAGCGGATGATGTGGACGGCGAGGCTTTGGCGACATTCGTGGTCAATAAAATTCGCGGAGCTTTCAATGTTTTGGCAGTGAAATCTCCCGGATATGGCGACAGAAAGAAAGAGATGCTTGCCGATATAGCTGTTACCGTCGGGGCACAAGTGATTTCCGAAGATGTGGGAATAAAATTGGAGAAAGCTGATATTTCAATGTTAGGAAGGGCAAACAAAGTCATAGCGACCAAGGACAACACCACTATAGTCGGCGGAAAAGGTAAAAAGTCGGAGACTGAAGCTAGAATTTCTCAAATAAGAAAGCAAAAAGAATTGAGCGATTCCAAATATGATACTGAAAAGCTGGATGAAAGAATAGCGAAATTGTCCGGCGGAGTGGCGGTGATAAAAGTCGGAGCGGCGACCGAGACCGAGATGAAATATCTGAAATTGAAAGTTGAAGACGCGGTTAATGCCACCAAAGCCGCGATTGCGGAGGGAGTTGTCGCTGGTGGGGGAACGGCATTGATCAGAGCCGGAGAGAAAGTCAGAGATTGGATGAAAAGCGGGAAAATAAAAAGCAAAGAATTCGGAACCAAAGAATTTGAGGCGGGATTCAGTATCGTGCTCAAAGCGATAGAGGCTCCTCTTCGCCAGATTGCGATAAATGCAGGCAAAGACGATGGAGTGATTGTTGAAAACATAAGAAACAAGAAAGGAAACGGCGGATACGACGCGCTCAAAGACGAAATGGTTTCGGATATGCTTGCCGCGGGGATCATCGATCCCGTCAAAGTAACGAGAAGCGGACTGCAAAACGCCGCTTCCGCCGCCGCGATTTTACTTACGACCGAAGTGGCTATTGCCGATGAACCGAAAGAAGAGAAGGGCGGTGGCGCGGGAATGCCCGGCGGAATGGGGGGGATGGATTATTAAAAATCAAAGCGATTAAGGATTTAAAGTCGAAAACAGATGGAATTCATTCAAATTGAATTCCATCTGTTTTGTTATCCACAACCCCAAGCATTCTCTTATTTACTTGTTTTTATAAAGTTTGATATACTTATCGGCGTAAGCTTGAAAATTACCCAAATATAGGGAAGAGGTCGATTTGTTCTTGATCATCAAAATGGTCAAGGGCGAATTCTTTGCAAGCGTTTTTATTAAAAAATTATTAATTTATCAATTTCAAAAATGTTAAAAAATTCAAAAAAAGGTTTTACACTAATCGAACTCTTGGTGGTCATCGCCATCATCGGTATTCTTTCATCGGTTGTGTTGGCAAGCTTGAACTCGGCGAGAAGCAAAGGTTCAGACGCTGCTGTCAAAGCTGATATTTCCGGAGTCAGAGCAGTTGCTGAAATTTATTACGACAACAACGCTGGTTACGGTGCACAGGCTTATACTGCTGCTTGTGGGGCGACTACTGGTGGTGTTGTAGGAGATGCCCTTGTTCAACAGCATATTGATGATGCTATCTTAAAAAATGGCGGTACGGAAGGAAAATGTGGTTCAACTTCAATTACATACTTTGTGGCAATACCATTGAAGACATCTGGTGCTGGAGCTATGTGCATTGATCATGCTGGCGCTGCCAAAGTCATTACAGCTGCTCAATTTACTGCTATATCTTCAATTACCACTTGTCCATAATCATAAGGGGGAATCGAGGGGAATCGGGACAGGCACGATTAAATTACCAAAAGTGTGGTGTAATATTTTCAAAAAGCCACATTTTTAAAACAAAAAACTCAAGCAATGCCTTGAGTTTTTTGTTTTGGGAAAATGACGGTATGATATTATTGTTGTAGACACTCTTGTAGACACTCGGTGTCCACAACTGGTTCAAACCATCTTGACTATTTTTGATGTACTTTTACTTTGAATCACGAAATGCGAATTTCTCATCTTGAGTTAAAATAACAGGGTGTCCGCAAGGACACCCTGTTATGATAAAAACCGCAATCACAGCATACAACAATTTGCGGGACAAGTAAGCAAAATATATAAAATATTTAATCTTCAAAAAAACGAAAAAACAAAAGGTCGAAAATTATCAATCTCTCTCATCAATTCCGTCTCTATCGCTCTCTTCAAGCAAAAACAGAACATTCAAACCAAGCGGTCTCTCTTTGAAATCATCGAGCCTCTTTGTTCATATAAAACTTTGGCAGAAAGCTTGAACCGAGTGGTAAAACTCATCGGTCGATTCATAAGTCTCATCTCTCTCCTTGAACAGGAACAACACTCATCTCGTCAAGCGCACCTGATATCGCCGATATTCCCAGAAGACTGCGGTTGTTCTGGGTGAGCTTAAAAACCCGTCGCCTATTTTGCATTCCGTGATTCAAAGTACTTGTAGACACCCAGTGTCCACAACATAACTACAACAGGTGGTTTGGATTCAATTTAATTCAATAATCATTAATTCCATGATCGATGATATCTAATTTTTGCCCTAAAATTAAATCCCTCGAATCATTTTTGAATGAATCAGTGCTTGGAAAAATCTCTCCCAGAATATTTTTATCTAAAATTGCAGAATTTTTCAGTCCAGCGTAATCTGTTAGAGAAGAAAAAGGATAGTCCAACGCTTCTTTCCAAGCGGTGTCAAAATTATTTATGGCGGCAGGAAATCCTCCAGAAAAAAGCTCAAAAGTATTTTTTACCATCACATAGCAGGCTAAATATCTTAGAAATTCGTCGCTATCGACTATAACAGATTTGAATTTACCTTGAAACAAGCTGCCACTTTCCGCATATTTAGAATTTATAAATTTTGAGTAAGACATGGTAAATTTGTGCATAAATTGCTGAATTCCCCCTTTAGCAGTCTGCTTCAAAATAAAATGAAAGTGATTCGGCATAATTGTGAAAGCCAAAATGGAAACCAGTGGCTTGCGCTCTTTCCATTCTTTCGGCCATTTTAAATCATTGAGAGCTCCAATTTTTTCAGCTTCACGAAACCAATTTTCTGGAACATTTTTACTATTAAGAAAAAACAAGGAGTACACCATCCTCCATAAATCGCTTCGCTGACGAAAAATCGGAAGCTTTTTAACTCCGCGGTTTAAGATATGAACAATATCATTATCGGCAATCGTTTCTTTTCGTGACATAAGCAAATTATAGTCTTGTAGACACCCAGTGTCCACAACAGTGTCCATAACAGAAACATTTAGGAAATCAATGGCGGAGAAATAGACCCGTCGTTTTTTAACTCCCAATTCTAGCTTGCCTTAACTCTTAATTTTGTCTGTCTGTCTTTGTTTATTTTGGGGAGCTTGATGGTGAGAAGTCCGTGGCGCTCTGTCGCTTCAGCATCTTCTATCTCGACTTCTTGGGGAAGAAGAATCGTTCTGGAAAACGAACCCCAAAAAAGCTCTCTTTGAAAGAAATTATCATCTTCAATCGTCGAACTGTCTTCTCGACTGCCTTTGATCGTCACCATATCGCGTGTGATTGCGATATCGAGGTCTTCCGGTCTGATTCCGGCAACCATTGTCTTTATGATGATGTCGTTGTTGGTTTGATAAACATCCACCGCGAGCTGTCCGTCGCTATCGTCGTCGCTAGCGATATTTTTCTCTTTCGTCTCTTCAGTTTCTTCGATGGCTTCATCCTCGTTCTCTTCCATATCCACTTCGTCGTCGTTTATCTTTACTGACCCGGTCAATCTTTCAAAAAATGATTTTTTATATTTTGCCATATTTTATATTATAAGCGATTATTTTTGTTTAAAATCGATTCGCTTTTCACTCCAACCTTTTTAATTTTCTCCAGTATCAGTAAAAGAATTATTACCGCTACCCACAAACCTGCGAACACCGTAAAGATATTACTCTCAGTCCCTCTTATTATAAAGAAATTGAAAAAAGAGTGCAATGTCACCGCTGTGGCGAGTCCGGCGATCGTAAGCGCGAATTTAAAAATCCTGCTTTTGTAGAAAGAAAATCCGATGAAAATTCCGATTGACGCTGATGCTGTGATGTGAAGCAGGGAAGCGCCAATAAACCTCAAGTCGCCCGTGGCAATACTTGCCATTATGTTGTTTTCCGACAAGGGATTCACCAAGAATAGAACATTTTCCAAAGCGGCGAATCCAAGAGCTGAAGTGATGAGATAAATAGTCGGGTCAATCGGTTCGTCATTTTCTTTGTTTCTGAGAGCGGAGAAATAGGCGGCAAAAAACTTGAGGGCTTCTTCTATGATTGGTGCGTAAAGAACTAAGAGCATCGTGTCGCCGATTATGAAATTTTTCACCGATTTTTCGGCGAAGAGCGCCACAAGTACGGCAACCATTCCGAAAAAAAATGAAAGAATAATCAGAGAACGCGGTTCAGGTTTGAGCTTGTCTTCTTTCAGCCAAAAAAACAGCCAAAATAAAGCTGGTAAAATCCCACCGAGAAGAGATAAAAATATAGTATTAAAATTAAGCATAGATGGTGTGTAGTGTGTCGATGACGAATCAAGAATTTCTTTATTTTGTCTTTCCCCCGCCTCTTACCGACATCGGATGTCGGTAAGAGGCGGGGGAAGTTAGGATTTAGTTTGGAATCGGCCAAGTCTCGACCATCAGCATTTTTTTATCTTTTATCGGCAACGACGACCATATTTCTTCCGTGATAAAAGGCATAAAAGGGTGAAGCGTTTTAATCGTAACGGATAGAATTTCAAAAAGCATCCATCGCGCCGATTCTTTTTCGGTTTTGTCAACGCCGGCAAGACGGGCTTTGCTTTTTTCTATTATCACATCGGCGAAATTATGCCAAAAGTAATGATAAAGTTTTTCTCCAGCCAGATAAAATCTGTAATTTTCTATGTCGTCGGTTATTTCTTTAATCTCCGCCGACATTTCATCTAAAAGTTTTTTATCTTCGTCTGTGATTTCCGGCTTTTTATCAAAATCAAAATCCTTGGTATTGTCCAAGACAAATCTGCCAACATTCCATATCTTGTTGGCGAAATGCTTATAGCCTTTTATCTTGTCTTCCGACAGCGCCATATCGGTGCCAGGCGTATTGCCAACGATAAGCGCCATTCTCAGGGCATCCGTGCCGTATTTTCCACTCATCTCTATCGGACTTATGACATTACCTTTGCTCTTGCTCATTTTTTGTTTGTTCACATCACGAACCATACCGTGAAGATACACTGTCTTGAATGGGGCTTCGCCCGTCACATAAATTCCGAGCATTATCATTCTGGCAACCCAAAAGAAAATAATGTCGGCGCCTGTTTCCATAACGGCGGTGGGATAATAAATTTTATAGTCGTTGTTGTCAGGATAGTCGAGAACAGCGAACGGCCATTGTCCAGATGAAAACCATGTGTCAAAAGTGTCGGGGTCGGTATAGACTTCGCCGTCACATTTCGGGCATTTTTTAATCTCGTCATTTATATCCGCAAATCCGCCATCGCACTCCTTGCAAATCTTCGCGGGAATCGGAATACCCCAGATGATCTGACGGGAGATGTTCCAATCTTGAATATTTTTCATCCAGTGGAAAAATATTTTCTCAAATTTTTCCGTCACGAATTTTATTTTTCCGCCTAACACCGCCTCCATCGCTTTGTCCGCCAAGGGCGCTGTCTTGACGAACCATTGAGCCATTATTTTTGGTTCAATGGTTTTTGAGCATTTATAACAACTTTTCACCGAGTGCTTGTAGTCGCCATCAATTTTTTCAATCAGACCGGCTTTTTGCAAATCTTCCACCACGATTTTTCTCGCCTCGTCCACTTTCATTCCGGCATATTTGCCTGTTTTTTCATTCAACTTTCCGTATTTGTCTATCACCTCAATCGATGGCAAATTATATTTTAACCCTATCGCGAAGTCGTTGGTGTCGTGTGCTGGAGTGATTTTGACTACTCCTGTCCCGAATTCTTTGTCCACATATTCATCGGCAATCACCGGCAATTTAATTTTTCCAAGAAGAGTGTCAATCTCAACTTCTTTGCCGATAAAATTTTTGTATCTTTTGTCCTCCGGATTTACCGCTATGGCTGTGTCGCCGAAGATTGTTTCAGGTCTTACTGTGGCGACCGTGAAAGGACCGTATTTTATATAATACAGAGGGTCGGTTTTTTCTTCCGATGTCGTTTCAAGTTCAGAAAGGGAAGTTTGATGTTTGACACACCAATTCACAATTCTTTTGCCTCTGTAAAGAAGTCCGTCATCGGAAAGTTTTTTGAAAGTCTTATAAACGGTTTCTATAATGTCCGCATCCAATGTGAATTTTTCTCTGGACCAATCACAAGACGCGCCGAGCTCGCGGAGCTGATTCTCCATAAAGGTTTTATTGCTCTGGGTGAAGTCCATTATCTCTCGGTAAAGTTCTTTCGGGTCCATCTTGAATCTCGATCGCCCTTCTTTCTCCAGTTTTTTTTCATAAACGACTTGAGTCTCAAAACCGGCGTGATCCGCGCCCGGCACCCAAAGCGCTCTGAAGCCCCGCATTCTCTTGTACCTAATGATTAAGTCTTCAATCGTCACAAACACCGCGTGTCCGGCGTGAAGAGAACCGTTGGCGTTCGGTGGCGGCATAATTATCGTGAAAGGCTCCTTGTGCCTCTCGGGTAAATTGTAAGGATTAAAATACCCGCTTTCTTCCCAGAGTTTGTAAATTCGCCCTTCGGTTTCTTTCGGATTGTAGGGTTTTAGCAGTTTTTCATTTAGGGTGTTTTCTTTTTTCGTATTCATACCCGAATTTTAGCAGAAAATAAGGGGTTTAATAAGGCTTGACAAAATCGGCAGTTCGTATGTTGTAAGGTCGTAAATTTTAGGGCTTTGTTTTGCAACAAAGCTACAAATAAGTTATATTCATAATTTACCTCGTCCGCTTGCGGCGAGCGTATGCGCTTCAGATGATATACTGTAATCTGTATGGCAGACCACATCTTCAAATCTCACAACAAAACCCTGTTAATATTCCACTTAGTCTGCCCAGTCAAATACCGCAGAAAGGTTTTCACCGAGGGGAACGAAACCACCTTCAAATCCGTATGTTTGGAACTGAGTACTCGCTACCCCTATCATTTTCTCGAAATACTTTGAATTACGAAATGCCCCAACTTCACTTTTGGCATTTAACGCAAACATG
>CAYIIG010000013.1:0-13771 GCA_964363425.1 uncultured Candidatus Saccharibacteria bacterium
TTTGGCTCGGCAAACACTGTTGGTGAATTGCCTGCCGTCAACACCCCAAATACGAGAGCAGCAATGGGCAAGAATTTAACTTGTACCTTGAACCTTGCCACTTGGCACTTGAACCATGAACCCTGAACCTCGCTCATCGCTCCCCGCCCCTCACCCCTTGAGCTTCGCCTGCCTTTGCCGCAGCCTCGGCTGCCTGGGCACGGCGCACCTCCATCACACTCATCCACATTCGCAAATCATCCTGCCACTGCCCTTCATAACGATCCCCGCTGCCCCACTGGAACACGCCCCAGCCGTGCCGCAAATCGCGCCGGTACTCACCCTCGTAACTATCCCCCGCCCACGGCGTATTTTCGCCCCACACATAGATGCCCCTGCCGAGCCGGTAATCGGCGCTGAATTCTCCCGCATAGCGATCGCCATTGGGCATCATCTTGATACCCTTGCCTTGCTTCCTGCCTGCGCGGAAATCGCCGCGATAACTGCCCGCCCCGACGACTTCGCCATAGCCGTCCGCCAGGCCATCCTTGCATCCACCGCTATAAACACCTGGCACCAGATCGGGGTCAAACACTTTGCATGGCTGCTGCGCGCCGCCAAACAATGCGCAGCCGGAAAGCTGCAATACAATCGCTGCCGCCACAAGCAAATTTTTCTCAAGGTTAATATTCAATTTTTCAGTTAAATTCCCACCGGCATGACCGGTGGTTTATATCGCAGATAATGCTCCGTCCGGCAGCCCTGCGACATGCTCAGGGCCGGCTTGAACCAGGGCTAATTTGTTCTTCAAATAATTATGTTTAAAATCAATAAATGTAGGGTGGGCACGTTTTTGTGCCCACGCGGTTACCAACCCGCGTGGGCAGGCGGTAAAGCTGTCTACTCCCCCTACGATTATTTTGAAAACAAATTTACCCAGAAGGAGTTTGGGTAACGGAAATGGTTTCGCCCGCTTTTGCAGGAGAGTATGAAATGAAGACAATCATTGAATACCAAGACGGTACGACGAAAGAAATTTCCAAATTACTGATTGTGAAGGCAAAAGGGTGGGTCTATATTTCGCATCCCGAAGGTCAAATCCGGCTTAAAGACACGAAAGTTGAGCTTCACTATTTAAATCCTCAAAACTTGAAATTTGAGCTTTGGCCGGCTGGAATTTACAATCAGAGAAATCCGCAAATTACCGGAAGCTCGGGAGAATACAGCTTCCTTTTACCTAAAGGCAAATATTATTTAAGTATGTCTAAGGACGGTTATATCCCTTTTGAGTCAGAAGAATTTGAAGTTTCTGAGCCGAATATTTTAAACCATTCGATTGAACTTCTGAGAGTGATTGATGTAAATTAAAAAACACCAAGCTCGTAAAACAAAGATTGAATAAATAATAATTTGCACATTTCGCATTTCAAATTGATTTTATGCTATAATCTTAAAAATTAATTTTGAATTACGAAACGCTCATAAATTGTCATTTTGTCATCCTCGCGAATGCCGTCCACAGGTGTCGCCCCTGCTCTCGGCGACTGGGGATCCAGACTGAATCAATGCGAATCTGGATTCCCTTTTCCACGCCCGCAACGCCTGAGCGGACTCATTCTTGCGATGGCGGGCAGGGTCAAGGGAATGACAGAAAAGAGTGTTTCGTAATTCAAAGAAATTAAGCAATCAGTATCATGGACAATCCATTTAAAAATTTTTTTTCTTCAAAAAAACCTGTAAGTGTCCTAGGAGTCGACATAGGGTCTTCTTCCATAAAAGTGATACAAATCAAGAGAAAAGAAGGGAAAGCCGTACTTGAAACTTACGGAGAAATATCTCTCGGTCCTTATGCCGGATTTGAAATAGGGAAATCTGTGAGTTTAAGCGCGGAAAAAGTAGCCGAGGCCTTGAGAGATCTTATGGCTGAATCGAATGTGACGACCAATCTGTGCGGATTGTCGGTCCCGATTAGCGCGAGTTTTATCACCTTTATTAGGTTGCCGAATGTCGCCGAAAACCAACTTGAAGCCATTGTCCCCTTGGAGGCGAGAAAATACATACCGGTTCCAATTTCCGAGGTCAGTCTTGATTGGCAGATTGTGGCGGAGGAGAGAGAAACCCTTTCAGAGCCTCGGGGGGATGAAATTGAAAAACAAAATCAAGGCGTAAATGTGTTTTTGGCCGCCATTCACAATGACGCGCTGGAACGCAATAAGAAAATAATAAAATCGGCCGGATTGGATTCGAGCTTTTTCGAGATCGAACTTTTCGGTGTTGCCAGATCATCACTTGAACAAAGCCTTCATCCTCAGATGATTTTCGATATGGGCGCCAGCTCAACGAACATCTACATCGTTGAACGAGGCATATTGAGAAATTCCCACACTATCAACAAAGGGTCTCAAGACATATCGGTGGCGATTTCAAAATCAATGAGTATAAGTTTTGAAGAAGCCGAGCGAATGAAAAAGACTTACGGTGTCGTGATCGGACAAAAAGACAAGGATTTGACGGAAATAACCTCGCTTACTTTAGAATATATATTTTCTGAATCAAGCATGGTTTTGTCGAATTACCAAAAGAAGTATAATAAAAATGTAAACAAAGTGGTTTTTACCGGAGGCGGTGTAAACTTGAAAGGATTGATTGATTACGCGAAGAAATTTTTTCAAACAGAATGCGTGATTGCGAGCCCGTTTGATAAGCTCAATTATCCCGCATTTCTCAACGATATTCTTAAGGAGGCTGGTCCGGAATTTTCTGTGGCGATAGGTGTCGCTTTAAGGAAACTGCAGGAGGCGGAGTGAAAAAGAAGGTTGTAGGTTTTCAGAAAGAAAGGGAGAAAATATGTATCTAACATTTTTCTTTTTCTTAACCCCTACAACCTACTACCTGCCACCTTCGGCAGAGCTTGCCCTGAAATCCAATACCGTTTATAATGATGCAAGTTTACCAAGCTAATTAAAATTTTTGACAAAATAAAATATAAATTCATATGGATGAAAAATTTAAAACATCATTTATCCCGAAAGAGCCGTTGGGCTCATCCGAAAGAAGAGATAAAACCGGTATGGGGCTTTTTATGATCGGTTCAATATTTATTTTTATTGTAAGCGTTGTTCTTGCTGGCGCGGTTTTTGCCGGGCAGAAATATCTTTCAGCGCAACTCGTAAAAGACAAGGAGGCTTTCGCCGAAGCTCAAAAAGTGTTTGATTCCGTGACTGTGGATTATCTTATAAAATTAAGCCAAAAAATAGAATTAGCCAGAAAGGTGTTGGCGAATCACACCGTAGTTTTGCCAATATTCGATTATCTGCAATCCAACACATATAAAACCGCGCGTTTCAGCAGTTTTAAACTGTCTTTTTTGGAAGACAAATCAATCAATCTGGATATGAAGGGGGAAGCGAAAAGCTTTGATGCCATAGCTCTCCAGTCAGATGTTTTTATTGAGAATAAAAATTTTAAAAATCCGATCATATCCGATGTGGATAGAGTTACTGACAGTATCGTCTTTAGTTTTAAAACTCAAGTTGATCCAGCTTTTCTTTTATATAATAAAAAAGCAAACACTCAACAATAAAATCTATGAACTTAATCACGCCAATATTTTTAATTTTAGCTTCCGTCGGAATATTTTATGGGTATACCGACCCGCGCTATCGAGGACAGGTTAATGATTCCAAAAATGTCGTGAGTCTTATGAATGAGAGAAAGCAGTATCTGGACGCCTTGGATAAATCAGCTGAATTCATAGAGTTGACAAACAAACTTACGAAAATAAATAATGAATTATCAAGTGATGGCTTAGAAAGATTGAAAAAACTTCTACCTGATCATATAGATAATGTAAGATTGATTATTGATATAGACGAAATGGCGTCAAAATACGGATTTAATATACGAAACATTAAGATCGACAATGGCGCGAGCGACAAAAACAACAATAAGACGATCATTTCCGACAATAAACCTTACGGAACCACGGTTTTAAGTTTCAGCATTACCTCTTCTTATGGCAAGTTTAGATATTTTGTGAAAGATTTGGAAGAAAGCTTGAGAATATTCGACATTACGAGTGTTTCTTTTATTGCGACCGAAAGCGGAAATTACGATTATGATATGACTGTAAAAACTTATTGGGTTAAATAATTTCATTTAAAATTAAAAAATGTTTAAAAATAACAAATTAATTCTCTTTCTTTTATTGATTATCGTGGCTTTTGTCGGTTATCGTTATATGTTTAAAAAAGATAATTCAAGCGGTGACGATCTTTTGGTTAAATCGGGAGCAAGTATCGAAGGCGAGCCTCCTATCGGCGCCGATTTGATAAGAAAATTGTCCATGCTTCAATCTTTGAAAATAGACGGCGCTTTTTTCAAAGAAGAATCTTTCGTAAACTTGACTGATTTCAGCGTTCCCATAGACAATAGTCTGCAGGTAGGCAGAGATAATCCGTTTTCTCCGATTAAATAACGAATGAAACGAGCTACTTTTCTGTGGAAAAAGGTTGCGGTATTGGGTCAAGCGAGGGGAAAAAGATGATTGGGTTTGTCACGGATTACGAACCGGAAAAGTTTAAATAATTATTTAAAAAAATGAGCACCTCAGACGCATCTGAAGACAAAAACATAACCAAACCCAAGGATGCTCAAAGAACAAAAGAGCGAACAAGAGATTCTGCGCGCGACACGGAAGAAGTTCTCATTGAAAACGAATCTGATAAAGATGTGGTTTTAAAGACTCACGGCGATTATTATAAAATCCCGACCAGAAAAATCGAAGAGAAAGATATTTCGAGGTCTCTGTTGAAGTATATTCCTGAGGATTCGGCAAATTATTATAAATTTGTTCCTGTAGGGCTAAAAGAAAATGTTCTTGAGGTTGGAATAGTCGATCCGGGCAATATCGAAGCTCGAGATGCATTGAACTTCATTGCCTCAAAGCTCAACATTCCGTATAAGATATTTCTTATCTCGAAAACCGATTTTGACAGCGCAATCAAATTATACAAAGGTCTTTCAGGTGAGGTGGGAAAGGCCTTATCGGAGATTGAAACGAAAATTTCTTCTGATTTGGAGGGTGTGGAGATGGTAAAAAACGAAGGGGAATGGCAGGAAGAGCAAGTTAAAACAACGATTATTGAAGATGCTCCTGTAACAAAGATTGTGGCGACAATACTTCGCTATGCTACAGACGGTAGCGCTTCCGATGTTCACATAGAGCATATGCGCGACCGGATCAGGGTGAGATTCAGGGTTGACGGAGTGTTGAATACAAGTCTTGTTCTTCCTGTATCGGTTCACTCATCTGTCATCGCCAGAATAAAAATTCTGTCAAATATGAAACTGGATGAAAAACGCAAGCCCCAAGACGGCAGATTCAGCGCGAAAATTTCAGGAAGAAAAATCGATTTTAGGGTGTCCACTTTTCCGGCTTACTTCGGAGAGAAAGTGGTTATGAGAATTCTTGACCAAGAGAAAGGCGTTCAGAAATTGGATTCGATTGGACTTTCTCCGAAAAATTTGACATTGGTTCGGGAAGCTCTGGACCGACCTTATGGATTGGTTCTCATTTCAGGTCCGACCGGTTCGGGAAAGACCACGACCCTTTATTCAATGCTGAACGAGATGGATAAAGATCAATACAATGTCTTGAGTTTGGAAGACCCTATTGAATATAACATCGACGGAATGAGCCAGTCTCAGGTTCATTCCGAAATCGGATATACTTTTGCTGCCGGACTTCGAACAACGCTTCGCCAGGATCCGGATGTAATAATGGTAGGAGAAATTCGAGACAAAGAAACCGCCCAGCTCGTTGTTCAAGCCGCTCTTACCGGACATCTTGTTTTTTCAACGATTCATACCAACAACTCCACTGGTGTCATACCGAGACTTATAGATATGGGAGTTGATCCGTATCTTATCTCTCCGACTCTTATTCTCACAATGGCGCAACGGCTGGTAAATCGTTTGTATCCGAATTCGGGCAAACCGATACCTGTGCAAGGGAGCATAAAAGCTCTCATTGATCGTCAGTTTAGCGACCTACCGGAAGAATTTAGAAAAGAGTTGCCTGTATCTGAATTTGTCTATGAAAAAGAAATCTCGGCCGTGTCCCCAACCGGAATCAAAGGCAGGATTGCCGTGTTCGAGGCGTTTAAAATGGACACTGATGTGGAAAAACTCATACTTTCAAACTCATCTGAGTCGGATATAGTAAAGACTTTGCGAAGCAAGGGGATGCTTACGATGAGAGAGGATGCTATCATAAAATCTCTGAGCAAGCAGATTCCTTTTGAGGAGGTTGTCAGATTGTAGTATAATTCAAAGTAAATTATGATTTTATGAAATCAAAAAAACAAAAAATATTGATAGTTGACGACGACAGTTTTCTTTTAGACATCTATGCTTTGAAGTTTACTAAAGGCGGATTTGAAGTCATCACGGCAACAAAAGGGGCAGAGGCCATGGAGAAACTTCGAGAAGGTCTTGATCCTGATATATTTATGCTTGATATTGTTATGCCGTCGCTTGACGGGTTTGAACTTCTTGAAAGTGCGAGAAAAGAGAAATTGATCAAGAGGGCTGTTGTTGTAATGTTGACCAATCAAGGACAGCGGTCCGACCATGACAGGGCGGACAAAATGAATGTGGATAGTTACATTTTGAAAGCTAACACTACTCCATCCGAAGTTTTAGAAAAAGTCACCGAAACATATAATAAAAAAAGAAATAAATAAAATGCAAAAAGATTATAAAAAAGAACTCGACGAGCTTATCAATGTTGTTATAAAAGAGGGAGGGTCCGATCTTCACATCTCCGAAGGAAGACATCCGACAATACGAGTTTCCGGATTCCTTATACCTTTAGTTAAAAAGCCGGTTTTCACAAGAGACGATACCTATGGAATTCTAGGCGAATTGCTGAATTCAACAAATAAAGAACTTTTTTTAAAAAATAAAGAAATAGATTTTTCTTATGATTATGTCGGAAGCGGAACAACGCAATCGCTTGGCAAAGCAGGAGCGCGCTTCAGAGGCAACGGTTTCTTTCAGCAGGGAAGCGTCAGCGTCGCCCTTCGTCTCATACCAAGAAAGATTCGCTCGATTGAGGAGTTGAATCTTCCTCCGATTCTGGATACATTTATTAAAAAACAGCAAGGATTTTTTCTTGTCGTCGGTCCTGTTGGGCACGGCAAAACAACGACTCTCGCGTCTCTTGTCGAGAGGATTAATGAAAGTCGCGCTGAGCATATAATCACGATTGAAGATCCTATCGAGTATGTTTATGAACAAAAAAGGTCAATTATAGATCAAAGGGAGGTAAGGGTCGACACCGAAGATTTCTCCACCGCGCTGACGAGTATTTTCAGGGAAGATGTTGATGTTGTTCTTATAGGAGAAATGCGCGAAAATGAAACTATATCAACAGCTGTCACTGCCGCTGAGACCGGGCACTTGGTTTTTTCCACTCTTCATACCAACAACGCCACGCAGACCATCGATCGAATCATAGACTCATTCCCGCCGGCTCAGCAGGATCAAATAAGAATTCAGCTCTCCGCAAGTTTGACTGGTATTTTTTCTCAACGATTGATTCCGAGAATTTCAGGAGGGTTAATCCCGGCTTATGAGCTTTTGATAAATAACACCGCCGTATCCAATCTAATTAGAGAAAGAAGGACTCACGAAGTAAACACTGTCATTGAAACAAGCTCAAAAGATGGTATGATTGACATGAACAGATCCTTGGCGGATTTGGCGCGAAGAGGCGAGATTACCATAGAGGATGCCTATCTTCATTCCTTAAATCCAAAGGTGCTGGAGAAACTGATTTAAAAATAAGGTAGTAGATTGTAGGTGGTAGGTAGTAGGAAGAAAAATCCTAGAAACCTACAACCTACAACCTACAACCTACAACCTACAACCTACAACCTACAACCTAATTATGTTATTCAATTACAAAGCGTTAGATGAAAATGGGGAAGAAAAAATCGGCAGTGTTGAAGCTGTGAATATTGATGTTGCCATAAACTCCATTCAGAAAAGAGGTCTTATAATTTCTAAAATAAAAGACTCCGAAGAAGTCTCATTTTTCGAAAGGAAATTTTCTTTTTTTAGCGGGGTTTCAAATAAGGAAATTGTTATTCTTTCCCGCCAGATGGCGACGATGTTTGAAGCCCAAGTTTCGGCGCTCAGAGTTTTTCAGCTTATCGGAGCGCAGGTGAAAAAAACAGCATTGAGAAAAGTGCTGAGTGAAGTGGCTTCCGACCTACAGGGAGGAAGCTCAATTTCAGACGCCCTCAATAAGCATCCCGGCGTTTTTTCCGATTTTTATGTCAATATGGTTCGATCCGGCGAGGAATCGGGAAAGCTTGATCAGACATTTATTTTTCTTGCCGATCATTTGGACAGAACATATGAAATAACTTCTAAAGTGAAAAACGCTTTAGTTTACCCGGCTTTCGTAGTGTTTACATTTTTTGCAGTTATGATTCTAATGTTTACGATGGTAATCCCGAAAATAAGCGCCATTCTGGTGGAGTCGGGGCAGGCAATACCGATTTATACCAAGATCGTATTAGGTATAAGCAATTTTTTGGTAAGCTATGGGGTATTCCTTCTTGTTATTTTGGTTATCGGAAGTTTTTTCTTTGCAAAATATAGCCGAACAAAAGAAGGCAGAATGGCGATAGACAGGTTCAAATTGTCCGTTCCCTACGCGAAAGAGCTCTTTTTAAAACTTTATCTGTCGCGTATCGCAGACAATATGAATACAATGCTTTCAAGCGGAATACCGATTATTCGCGGACTTGAGTTGACCTCGAGTGTGGTGGGAAATGAGATTTTTAAGCAGATAATAGAGAGGTCTGCGGAGTCTGTGAAGGGAGGGGTCTCTCTTTCAGATTCACTTGCCAGCGAGTCGGAAATCCCCGGAATTTTAATACAGATGATTAAGATAGGGGAAGAAACGGGGGAGCTTGGAAATATCTTGAAAACTTTGTCTAATTTTTATCGCCGAGAAGTTATAAATGCGGTTGATACCATCGTCGGATTGATTGAACCGATTATGATTGTCACGCTAGGTTTGGGTGTAGGAATTCTTCTTTCCTCTGTTCTTATTCCAATCTACAATATATCTTCAGCTATGTAATTCACCCGATTTCTTTTGTACAGCACAGATATTTTTTTATTTTAAAATTCCTCGATTTTTGCTGTTAGGGTTATGTTTTTGAGTTTTCTAAAAATCTTTGAATTACAAAACTCAATTTCTATCATTTCCTTGAAAACTTGTCCTCGACCACCATCGGGGAAGGAAATTCAGATCCGCATTGGTTCAATCTGGATTCCTGCTGGAGCCCGCCCTCGTGAAGACGGGGGCGGAAATGACAGAAAGACTGGAAAATAAAAATTTGCAAGTGTTTTATAATTCGAATTAAAAATCAATACTTCGCTTCCATTTTATTCAATAGCTTTTAATTTCCAAAAATCAAATAGGATTCTTTGGTTGAACTCTTCAGAGGTCAAAGGTTTGTAGTAAGTTAAAGGGTTATAGAATTGGTAGGAAACAATAATCGCCAAAACGAACAAAGCGAGAAATTTGTAGACGGTTTTTTTGCGGTTTTCAAGATATTCTTCGACTATATAACTAAAGACGAGAAACAATATGATAAATGAGAATATGAGTGGAATAAAGTAATGATAAAGATACATCACCCTTCCGATTCTGAGCATTATCGCCATATAGCTCGCATACATAATCGTAAAACAAAGCAATAAATAGAAAATTCTTTTATTTTTTATTTCAAGATTGTAAACATATTTTGAAATGATCAATATTAAGGAAAGAATAACTCCAATCAAAGCGGAAAACCAAATGACGGGATTGCTTTGAAGATAAAGATAGCGGACACCGCCGTCGCTTTTCTCCCACCTGTAATTTATGCTTTTGTCTCCCAGTGGCCAGACCAATGGATAACTTCCGTTCTCGTCCGGTTTGCAGACATCGAGTCTGGGCACGCCTTTGTTGTAATTCGCCATATACTTGAGATTGTCGCGGAGCATTACAAAGAAGTTCAGAGGATTTGCAGTTTCGCCGTTTGCGATTATTTGTTTGTATTCTTCGGATGCGCTGTAATTTTTATCGCCAGCGATGGTTTTACCTAAAGAGAAATGAACATACCAGACGGGGAAGAATATGGCGGATATTCCAACAAGAGTGATAATCAGCTTTACAGAAAATTTTTTGAATAATGGGGATATATTTTTCTTCCATTCCTTAAATTCATTTCTATAATTATAGGCGAATAAAAATAGGAAAAGAAGGAAAGTAATCGCGCCGGTAGCCTTGATCATAAATGATAATCCTATGAACAAACCTAGAATGAAATAAGAAAACTTTTTTATTTTGGAATTTTTGCTTACAAGATAGCTCCAATATAAGACTGAAAGAAGGATGAAGAAAAGATGACTTCCTTCAAGCATCGCGCTTCTGGAGTGGACTATTAAAGCGTTGTCAAATATATATAGAGAGGCGAATATTGCGGACAAATGCGGATTTTTCGACAGAAAATAAAGAACGAAGAAGAATACTAAGGCTGACAGCCAAGCAAAGAGAGTGGGGAAGAATCTAACTCCGGCGAAAGAATAACCTTGAGGAAAATCTTTTATGTAATCCGTTTCAGAGAATTTATTCAGGTCTAGATTTTTATTGGGCTGGATAATATATTCGCCGAGAGCGATGAACATTTTGCCGAGAGGGGGATGCGTTTCCATAAACATCGTTCCGTTAATATATTTTTCCGCCGAAGCGATATGGTAATTTTCATCCCAAAATACAGCCGGCGGATAGTTGTATTGAACAAAATAAGTGAAGAAAGAAACAGTTATAATTATAAATGTATAGATTGCCAGTATTTTCTTTTGACTTTTTTTTATTGGATTCATTTTTTTATTTTAGGATTCGTTGGTTTCGTTTCTTTCTATCATTTTCTTGAAAAAGGGAATCCTGATTCAATTAAAGACTGGATTCCTGCGTCCGTGGGAATGATAGGAAGAGTTTTAATTCAAGGTTTTCTAAGTTCTCTTTTTAATTTATTTAATTCGCGCAGATATTCCTTCGTTACTTTTAATATACTGATTCTGCTTTTGCTTTTGTTCTTATCTCTGTCTTGCCAGATAACCGGTATTTCTTTTATTTTCAAGCCTTTTTTGGCTGAGCGGATTACGAGTTCCGTATCAAAAAAGAATTGGTTATTCTTAACCTCCGGCAATATGTTCTTTATAACATTTTTATTGACACCTTTAAACCCGCAAGGATAATCTTTTATTTTAAGTCCGAACATTAGGCGGGTAATCAGGCTGAAAACTTTGGAAGTAATTTTTCTCGCAAACGAACGTTTGACGGACGCGTTTTTAGCGAAACGGGAACCGATAACCAAATCACTGCCGTTTTCCAATTCTTTTATAAGAACAGGCAGGGCGGACAAATCGGTGGCAAGATCGGCATCCATAAAAACATAAAAATCCGCGTCAAAACTCTTCCAACTTTCTCTGATGGCCAGACCTTTGCCTTTTTGACGGATGAATTTGTAAATTATTTTATCGCCCGATTTCTCTTCTATTTTTTTCGCCATTTCCGCCGTTCTGTCCGTTGAATTATTATCGCTAATAATTATTTTCCATTTATAATCGCAGAAATGTTTTTCGCAGAAATCGCGCAGGGTTTTTACAGATTTGTTTATTATCGCGTCTTCATTGTAAACAGGAACGGCGATTAGTATTGTGAATGGTTTTTGATTCATCGACTTTTAATTTTTTAATTAAGGAATTTTAAAGATAAAGATGGATTTGCCCGCCCTACCAACAAAATTATCTTTAAGAATAGAATATTTTTTGCCAGATGCAATAGATGCGTCGTAGATATTGTTTTGATAATTCATCGCTGATACTGCTATATATGAGCCCGAAGGTGGCAAATTATCGTATTTAATATTGAAACTTCGGTAATCCTCACCAAGGTAATATTTAGGACCATTAAGGGAAAATATGTCAACATATATTTTTTCCGCTTTATTTTCCTCCATCCACTTACCCAGTCTTTTTATATCTTGCCCCCAATCATAATTGGAGTCAGTGGCTATCTTGTATCCGTCATTTGTTCCGCCACTGAGGACATTGTAATAACTCAGGTAGTGGGGGAAAGATATCAAAACGGATATGGTCATAATAACCGATAATCCAATAATCGCATACTTCACTTTAAAGTTCTTGCAGATAATTTTATTCCAATATATTTGAGTTCCTGCGGCCGTCAAAAGAACGGAAGCGAAAATAACGGGCATAAAATGTCTCAAGCCTATATTTAGCCTGCTGGTGAAGGCGTTCTCGGTGTAGATAGCGATGAAAACCGCGAGCATTACCGAAAGTATGGATAATTTGTGATGATTTCCGAATTGTTCCCGAAGCGTCGTTTCTTTTTTTATTAACCTTATTGTCATATAACAAAAAGAATAAATCGCCAACAATGACAAAAGAATTTCAATCATAAGAAAAGGTAAAGGCAGTTTTGTCAGATACAAAACCGGAAAATACCAATATCCAGCGCCCTCTGAACCGTAAACTTTTCCCAAGAAATAAGTCGATTGACCGGCGCTATCTATTCTGTTTATTGTCATTGATAATCCTATGCCGTATGTCGCGACGGCTTTATTGAAATTTCCACCCTCAGCCATCTTCATTAAGAGGTCTTTTCCAAACAAAGGAAATTCTGAAGGGTAATTGTGTTGGATTTGAGATTTTATTCCATCAGTGTCGGAATTTATTACATGAAGCGAGTAAAACGAAAAGACAAGAACCAGTGACAAAACAATAATTGCTGTGAATCGCCCCGTGTAAGAAAGAATCTTCCCCCAATTATTTTTCGTCAAAACGCAATAGACGAGACCTCCTAAAAAAGAGGTCGGAATCAGTATTAATGCGGAAAACTTTGAGATAAAAGCCATCGCGAAAAACAACGCAGATAAGAAAAGCCAAAGTGTGGCAGTTTTATTTTCAAGATATTTTTTAAGATATATGGAAAATACAACTAGCGCTGACATTAACAGAGTCGATGCCATAAAATCCATTGTTACGATAGAGGCGTGGGCGATGTTGAACTGGGAAGTGGCAATTAAAAATATGCTTATAATTGCGCTTCTTTTACCCCACGATTTTGTTAATAGAAGATATAGGATGAATAAAAATATCGAGTTAAATATTATTACTGACAATCTGGATAAAAGAATTATTAGATCCGGATTGTTTTTGGGATTAAATATCAGCATTCTGTTATCCCAATGATAGTTTTCTATTTCAAGACTGCGAGGAAATATATTCTTGTCGAAAAACAAATCTTCTTTTTCCGATTCTTGCGGGTATGGCGCGTCGACCGAGACTTGCGGAAAAGACGGATTTAATATCAGGCGCGTAAGCAACGCGGAAATGTCTTTTACGAGTGGCGGATGTTCGGGGTTCAGAAAATATCTGCCTGACTTCAGATAATAATAACCGCTGGTTATATGAGGAACTTCATCGCTTGTTATTGAATTGCCACTGTATTTCAAGTCAGTAAATTTTAAACCGGATACGGAGAAAAAACAGAGAAAGGCAAAGATGAAGCAGATAAAAAGCGCAATGGAATGTTTTTTCATCTTTTTTCACTTAACGACTGCGTGTTAAAAACTATTATACTTTGAATTACGAAACGCATCGGTTTGTCATTCCCGCGAATGCGGGAATCCAGAAT
>CAYIIG010000014.1:0-13743 GCA_964363425.1 uncultured Candidatus Saccharibacteria bacterium
GAACTCCCAACCTCGGTTTGGAAAACCGATATTATACCATTTAACCAATCCCGCTTTACTTTCGAGTATACTAGCAAAATTCAAAGCCCGTCGCAACGCGACGGGCTTTGAATTTTGCTATCGACACTTTTCGCTTTACCGCTTTTTATTTACTCATCCTCGTCTTCTTCTTCACAATTCTCACAAACTCCATCACTCATAAGCTCACCGCACTCATCACAAATCTCTTTGTCCTCTTCCATATTATTTTTATCTTAATCTTTAATAATTAAACCTAATCATTTAGGCTTGCCCGAAATTCTAGCATCGCATAAACCATTGTCAAATTTAGAACCCGTCTCAAAAATAACCGGAAGAAATTTTAACAACACTGTCAAAATCATCCTCCACACCAACCTTATTGCTCCTCTCAAAACCGCAACTAACACATCTATGAATTATGACATTTTCTCCTCCTTTTAGGGTAACGCCTGCTGGCTCCATCATTCCTCCGCATTCCTCTTTCCTGTCCCCGGGATTCACATCCACATGCCTGCTCCAGAGGCATTTGGAGCAATGGTTGGTATAACCATCGCCTTTCACTTCCTGACCGCAATTTTTACAAACAAAGTCTTCTATTTTTCTTTGAAACTTTTTCACTGTTAATTTTTTTAATCGGGTTTTTGAGAAATAGAGCCTGTTGTTTTAATCTTTTTTAAATTTTCATAGATCAAGAGTAAATAAATTATTGAGAACGGGGTAAATAATATATAGCCCGCGTACAGTTTGATTCTGCTAACATTGCCGATACCTATAAATCCGACAACTGATGAAATCACCCAAAAAATGACCCACATCAAAACCATAATAATCAAAAATCTCCAAAACACGCTGAGCCAATTCCCCCTGACATATTCTTTGCTTGCCAATAAAGCTGAAAAACCTTTCTTATTCTCAACAATTAGCGCAAAAGGCGCAAAGATGAACCACACTAAAAAGATAAGACCGGGCACAAAAAATAGAAATAAACCGCCGATGATAATAAAATCCGACAACAAATAAACCCAAAAAAACGACGCTATTTTATTCCACCCCTGACGAAAAGATTCTTTGATTCCAGTATTTTCTTCTCTGTCTTTAATGGCGTAAATCAAGGCGACATGACTCCAAAGATGCAATATCGCGCTGATTAGCGTCAATAAAAAAATTATCATCAATAATCCAAGACCTAAGGAGCTGAGAGATTCCACTCCGAAGTGTCCGCTCTTCATCTTTAAAGGAAATAAAATCGAAACCAAGAGCGACGGAACAAAAAGAGGAACAATGACAATCACTAAAAGCGTCCAAAATCTTTTTTTGTATATTTCCCACGATTGTTTTAATAATACATTTGCGTTTGATAACATATATTAAATTTTAATAATTAAATTGTATCAAAAATTCAATTGAGTAACCACTTTTATCCAACCGTCACCTTTTTCGGTCGATATTGCAATGCCTCAAGGATGTGATTATTTTCTATTTCTTGCGAATCAACAAGGTCGGCTATTGTGCGGGCAAGTTTGATAAGGCGATGATAAGCGCGAGCGGAGAGGTCGAGTTTTTCAGCTGACGCGTTCAAAATATCTTTGACTTCATTTTTTAAAATTATCAGCTTACTGATATCTCTCGTGTTCATTTCACTGTTTGTTTTTATACCCCTTCGCGAATCGGCAAATCTTTTCTTCTGAATTTCCCTCGCTGTAATCACTCTCTTTTTTATTTGTTTAGTCGTGTCGCCGTCGCTTTTATTGTCGGAAAGTTTTTGATGATCCACTTTTGAAACCTCAAGCCACATATCAATCCTGTCAATAATAGGACCGGATATTTTTCTCTGGTATTTTACTAAATTTACAGGAGCGCAAACGCATTCTTTGCCTTTCGCGCCGAAGTTTCCGCAAGGACACGGATTCATCGCGGCAATCAATATAAAATTTGCAGGAAAACGGAAAGAGCCTTTCGCTCGCGATATGTTTATCTCTCTTTCTTCCAGTGGTTGTCTGAGTGTTTCAATTACCCGCCTGTCAAATTCGGCGAATTCGTCAAGAAACAAAACCCCCCTATGGGCGAGCGTTACCTCTCCAGGCTTCGGCACTGCGCCCCCTCCAACCATTGAAACATAAGATGCGGTGTGATGGGGCGACCTCATCGGAGGATTGCTGACCAAATCCCCTTGAAGTGTTCTGGCGATTGAGTGTATGGCTGTGATTTCTAACACCTCGTCAAATGAAAGAGGTGGCAAAATGTGACTGAAAGCTTTTGCTAGCATCGTCTTGCCTGTGCCGGGCGGTCCATACATCGCGATATTATGTCCACCCGCGGCGGCTATTTCCAATCCCCTTTTTGCCATTTCCTGTCCTTTTATTTCGGAAAAATCGATGTCGCATTCCTCTTCTCTATGTTCGATTGTTGTCGCCGTCTCTGGCTCAAGTCTGGTTCTGATTTCTAGCTGACCGTCTTCATTCTCGCCGTCATCCACCCGCTTCTCATTAAGATGCGCGATAACTTCCCTCATATTTTTTACTCCGAAAATTTTTATGCCGTCAATAAGAGCCGCTTCGCGGGCATTTTCTTTCGGTAAATAAATTTCTTCAAATCCTCGTTTCTTAGCCTCTTCCACAATTGCTAAGACCCCGCTTATTTTGCGAACCTCTCCATCCAAAGACAGTTCGCCGAGAAATATTTTTCCGGACGAATTGAATTTTATTTCCTCCGAAGCAAGAAGGTAGGCTAAAGCCATTCCTAAATCAAATAACGGTCCCTCTTTCTTCAAGTCGGCGGGCGCGAGCGCGATGACGATTTTTTGATTTTTCTGCTTGGGTGATTTGAAGCCTGAATTTTTTATCGCCGCAGACACCCTGTCTCGCGATTCTTCCACCGCTTTGTCCGGCAATCCAACTACTGAAAAAGCGTATAAACCCTTGGACAGGTCGACTTCGATGCCCACTATCTGCGCCTTAAGCAAAGTTACTTGGGCGCTGTATACTTTTGCGAAACTCATTATTAGGTGTTGGAAAAACTAATTTATTTCAACTTTTACTGATTTGGCGTGAGCTATACAAGTCCTTGATGATGGATTTGCCTCCAATCTATCTGCGGGAATTGGTTTTCCGTCTTCTTCACAAAAGCCATAATTTCCCTCTTCTATCTTTTTTAACGCGAGCTTCACATCATTCAGCTGTATCTCAAGCTCCTTTAAAATAGCCGTATTTTCTTCAAATTGCTCAATCGACTCGGCGACTTCAAGCCTGTCCGCCTTGTCTGTTTCAAAATCCGTCGGAGTAGCCTGCCAATCATTCGGATTGGACGGATTGATTCTACCGACCGTTTTCAGCTCGCTTTCAAGTTTTGCCAGCTCCTCTTCAAGTTTTATTTGGAAATGTTTTAAATCAGGTTTCATATTGAAATAATAGCAAAATGAAAAATAAAAGCAAAAATTGCGCTGATCGGTATAAGCTTGACCGTGAATTAAACCTTGAAAGTGATTATTTTATTTCTTGCGCCGAAAGCGATATTATCTAACCATTCGTGATCTGATGACTCTATCAAACAGCTCGGCTAAAGTTTCTGTATCAGTGGCAATAAGTATAGTTTCCTTGTCCGGAATCGAGTAAACCAAAATTATTTTTCCGTCAAAATTTCTTAGCGCTCTCGCGTCTTTGTTTTTCACCAAAATATCTTCAAACCTGTTTGCGATTTCACCGCTTACGGAAAACAATTGTTCCAAATCCTTACCGATGCTTTTCTCCCACGCCAGCATACCAGCAAAAGCATTTTCATAAGATTTGGTTTTTAAGATAATAAAGGGATGATTTCCGTCAGATGAACGAACCCCGAGCATATATTCGGATTTCAGCGACCGAATAAGCGCGCCCGGCGCCTTAATCGCCACCAAAGATAAAAATTCTTCGGATGTTGCCGCTTTTTTTAACTCTTTTCCTTTTTCAGAAGAAGTTATATTTTTAAATATATAAATATTCTCTATGGAATTCGGCTTGGTTTCAGTTTCTATTATTATTTTTGAAAGCGAAGCGGATAATTCTTTACCATTTGATGCGTTTAAATTGAATTCGGTAGTGTGATCAGAGGGTATCAACGCTGTTATCTCAGGCGCTTTTTCAGGAACTGTTGCGATTTTTTCCTTTAAGATATTAAAATAAAATGCGCCTATTCCCGCGAACACAAAAAATAAGCTTAGCGCGAGAAACAGCCCTTTTTTTGACTTCTGACTGTCGGCAAATTGTTCAATTTGCGGATATTTTTGTTTCTTTTTCTGCTCAGCGAGCATTATGTTGGCTAAAGATATTCGTTCGAGCTTGATGGCTTCCTCCGTATCACTTTTCAAAGTCCTTACAATGCTCTGTTTAAGAATAGTTTTTGTTTCCGGCGGTCTCGCTGGATTTTCTTCGACAAATTGACTGGCTTTTCCGCCCACTTGATTAAGGTAGCTTGATACATCATCTCCGATATTACCGCTAAAAAACAATTCGTCTTTTTTTTTATTCAAATTTGCACTCTGAAAACCAGCCTCATTAGTATTCGGATTTGGAACAGATGATGTGTCGGAAATTTTATCTCCGAATGCGGTGTTTGAATTATTTTGACCGGTATTTTCCATATTTAAACATTTTCAGCTCGCTTTATATTCGCGAGTCATTTCCTCGATTATTTTTCGGGCATTGGATGCCGAATCATTTCTGCCGGTTATGAAAATCTCACCATCATTCTCAATATCGATTTCGACTCCGGTTTTTTCTTTTATTTCATTTACCGTTTTCCCTCCCGCTCCTATAATAAGTCCTATTTGGTCCGGTTTTATTTTAATAACGACGACTCTCGGCGCGCTGGGAGACATTTCTTTTCTCGGAGCACTTATCGCCGATTCAATTTTGTCCAATATATTCAGGCGAGCGATTCTGGCTTTCTCTAAAACTTCGACGATTATCGGAAGGGGAATACCGCCCACCTTAACATCCATTTGTATCGCCGTTATCCCATCTCTTGTGCCGGCGACCTTGAAATCCATATCTCCGTGACGGTCTTCGTAGCCCTGAATGTCTGTGAGGATTTTATAATCAGTATGACTTCGCATCATGAGCCCCAAGGCTATGCCGGCGACAGGTGATTTTATCGGAACTCCGGCATCCATAAGAGCGATGGAGCTTCCGCAGACCGAAGCCATCGAGGTCGAACCATCTGACGCCATTGATTCGGAAACGACTCTTATGGTGTAAGGGAATTGTTTTTGAGTTGGAACCACAGGCAAAATAGCTTTCTCAACAAGCGCGCCGTGACCAATCATTCTCCTGTTTGTTCCGCCTATTTTACCTGTTTCTCCCGTAGAAAATGGAGGAAAATTATAATGATGAATAAAACGCTTATCGAAATTTTCTTCTTCTAAACTGTCAATTATTTGGTAATCTTTTGGTCCGCCCAATGTCGCCACAGACAAAATATGCGTTCCTCCTCGATAGAAAATTCCCACGCCGTGAAGTATCGGCGAAATTCCTCCCGACTCCGCGTAAATCGGACGGATTTCATCAACCCCTCTGCCGTCCGGTCTTCTGTTGTTTTCAATCGCTTCTTTGTGAACGAGATCGTCTATCGCTTTTTCAAAATAAGAACCGGCAAGACACTGTCGATATTCAGGAAATTTTTCTTTACAGATCGCCAACCATTCCATTTTCAAATCGTTTATATTTTCACTTTCAAGCTGGGAAAATACTCGTTTTCCTAATTTAAATGATATTTTTTCTTTAAAAATTTCCACTATTTCCGCGGAGGTGTCTGACTTTTCAATAATTTTCTTTTTCTTGCCTATTTCAGCAATGATTTTTTTCTGAAATTCTTGAATTTTTTCTATTTCTTCCGAGGCTTTTTCTAATGCCTTTTTAATGATTTCCTCTTTTTCCTCATTTGAGCCGGCTTCAATCATATTGATATTACCGTCTTTGCCACAAGCGACTAAATCAAAACCATAATTTTTATCATTTCGGAAATTATAATTCGGATTCACATCAAGGTCGTGAGATTTGCTGTGTTTTCCTATTCTGACAGCGCTCACTGGTCCTTCCCACGGAATATCAGAAACACCTAAAGCGAGCGACGCGCCGATTAATCCCAACACATCCGGGTCATATTCGCCAAGAGAAAGAATTGTAATGACAACCTGCGTTTCATTCCGAATATGTTTTTCAAAAAGCGGGCGAATCGTCCTGTCTATCGCTCGCCCGCTAAGTATCGCCTCATCGGACGGCTTGACTTCCCTGCGGACAAATCGGCTCCCTTGAATTCTGCCGCCCGCGTAAAATCTTTCTTCATAGTCAACTGTAAGCGGAAAAAAATCTAATCCGTCTTTCTTTTCCTCGGACATCACTGCCGTCGCTAGAGCGACAGTATTACCGTACTTAATCATCACCGAACCGTCTGCCTGCTCCGCCAAATCACTAAAAACCGCGATTAGTGTTTCCCCTCCAACCTCTATTGAGTATTCTTTCTTTTTCACCCCTTTATCTTATCAAAATTTCATCAGCAGTGGAAATTTTTTAATATGGCTCATTTGTTAAAGTGTTTTTAAATACTTTAAATACCTTGAGTTTGCATTTAATGCTATTATTTTCCTATGAAACTTATCTCTTGGAATGTTAATGGGTTGCGGGCGTGTTATAAAAAAGGCTGTTGGGAGTGGTTTAAGAACGAATCTCCGGATATTTTCTGCCTTCAAGAGACGAAAGCACATCCCGACCAACTTCCGGATGAAGTCAGAAACACTCAGGGTTATTATGCCTATTTTGACCATTCCAAAATTAAAAAAGGTTACAGCGGTGTGGCGGTTTTCACAAAAATAGAACCGAAAAAAGTGGAATACGGGATGGGGGTGGAAGAATTTGACCAAGAAGGTAGACTTTTAGCCTTATTTTTCAAGGATTTTGTCTTGGTAAACATTTATTTTCCCAATGGCGGAGGCGGACCGGCGCGCCTTGATTATAAGTTAAAATTTTATGATGTTTTTCTGAATTATATTGAAAAATTAAGGAAAAATGGTCGCAAAATAATCTTCTGTGGAGACATAAACACCGCCCACAAAGAGGTTGACCTCGCCAGACCGAAAGAAAACGAAAATAACACCGGCTTCTTGCCAACTGAAAGAGTTTGGATAGATAAAGTTGTAAGCTGTGGATATATTGACTCGTTCAGATATTTTTATCCCGATGTAAAAAACAAATACACCTATTGGGATATGAAAACATTTTCCCGAGACAGAAATGTCGGCTGGCGTCTTGATTATTTTTTCGTGAGTGGTGATTTAAAACAAAATCTGAAAAAAGCCGATGTCCTTGATAACATCTTCGGCTCAGACCACTGCCCTATTTTGTTGGAACTTAAGTAATTTTATAAAGGACACTTAATTTCCCCTCCTTCTCTAACACACAAAGCGAACATTCTCTTTTTAAAAGCCTTCGCATTTTCCCTCCTACCGCCAGAGCGAGGATTGTTTTTTGCAAAACATTGCGCAAGCGCGACGGCGCGACCTGCCCGCCAATGCTAGAGCGATTATAGCGACAATTCAACCAAAGTGCCATATCTCCAATAATATTTACTCAACGACATTTTGTGCATTTGGGCGATGGCAGGCGGGGCATAGCAAATTTTCAGCAGAAAATTATGCGCGTTTGGCAAAAGACAATCCGAGCGGGTAGTTATCCACAGATATGTCCTTTACATGTCCTTTATGGGTGATAGAATGTCTTCAGAACAAATTGCAAAAGCTCTCTCAAGCAATTTGAAAATTGTTCTTTATAAAAAGAGTTGGCCAAACTCACCGAAAGAAACCCTTGTGAAAGTGTTCGACTAAATTTTTTTCAAAAAATATCATCATTGAAAATTTAGGATATTTTGTAAAAAAATAAAAACACTATCTTTAGCGGTTCTTTCAAAAAGCCGCTAAGCAAACCAAAGATCGCGTTAGCGGCTTTTTCTATTGCAATTTTTTATTATTTTTTTACAAGATTCAAACTACTGAACCCAGTGCTTTTTTCTTATTTCTTCAACTTTTTTTTCTTCTTCAATCTCTTTAGTTTGCTTCCCTTTTTCGCCAAGTTTTTTGAGTTCTGATTCTGGTAACTGTGCCATTTCCATTGCTCTCTTTTCTAAATATTCTTCAGTGTTTAATTTTGGATTTTCAAGCACTTCATCCAAAAGACTATGTAAAATATAGCCTATTTTGGGACTGGGCGGAGTTTTGGTGATTTTAATAATTTGACCGCCGTTAATCTTAAGCATTGCCACGGAGACGGGATCCGTCATCGCTTCTTCAATCATTGCCCGATATTTTCTTAATCTGTATGGACTTTCTTTCGGCCTCCCCGTTCCTATCCTGTCGCAGATTCTTAAATTCATAAGATCCCAAATGTTTTCTTTGCCCACATTCGCTATCATTCTTCTTACCGCCGAGAGAGTAATCTGTTCGGTGTCAGAAAAAAACATATGCCACCTAACAAGAGTTGAAACTTTATCAATAATTTTCTTGGGAAATTTCAAATCGGACAGTATTTTTATAGCAACTCTGGTTCCGACCACATCGTGCCCGTAAAATGTCCACTGATTTTGTTCTTTACCCCACCGTCTCGTTTCAGGTTTTGAAATATCATGAAGAATCGCAGCAAGTCTTATTTCCAATGAATACCCCTTAACAGCGGCATGCTTAACTGTCCTTAATAAATGCTCCCAAACATCATAAGAGTGCGCAGAGTTTTGCTCAACCGAAATCGCTTTCTCAAGTTCTGGAATAATAAACTGTAATAACCCGAGTTTTCGACATAAAATTACCCCAATCATCGGGTCATCTGACATAATAACCCTAACAAACTCGTCTTTTATTCTTTCTTTGGCTATATTTTGGAGTAATGGGGCGTGAATTTTAATAGAATCTTCGGTTTCGGTGTTAATCGTGAAACCTAACTCCGATGATATTCTTACCGCCCTTAACAACCTTAGACCATCCTCACTGAATCGGCTATGCGGATCGCCGACTGTTCTTATGGTTTTCGTTTTCAGGTCTTCTTGTCCTTTATAAGGATCAATTATATGTCCTTTATAAATATTTCCTTGTCCTTCACCTCTTTCGACATCTAAAGCTATTGAATTTATAGTGAAATCTCTCCTTTTTAGATCATCTTCAATCTTGTTGCTGAATATCACCGAATCAGGGCGTCTATTGTCCGAGTATTCAGACTCCAGTCGGTAAGGGGTCACTTCCACAACCTTGAGTGTTTCATCTGAAACATTTTCGTTGACAACACCGACAGTTCCATAATCATTCTCATAAAATGTTTCCTTAAAAATCCTGATAATATCTTCTGGTTTGGCGTTTGTGGTAACATCCCAATCTTTTGGCTTTCTCGCCAAAAGCAAATCCCTAACACAACCGCCCACAAGATAAGCCTCAAATCCCTCTTTTTTTAGGGTTTTTGTTACTTGTGAAACCTCATCAGGTACCGCAAAAAGCTTTGTTTCAACTTTTTCCTTCATTTGATTGTTATTTTATTACATCTTTTGATTTTTGCCTAACAATAGCGTATTGTATTCACACTGCGCCTGTGGTGAAATGGATATCACGCAACGCTTCGGACGTTGTATTGTGGGTTCGAGTCCTGCCAGGCGCACAATGAGGAGGCGGAGCGGACGAATTGTGAGCCTGAGCCACGATGTTATCGGGGCGTGCAGGCCATAAATTTTACACAACTTTGTTGTGAAAAATATTACGGCATGATTTTTGTGTTGCAAAAATCAGACTCGAAGCCTCGATGAGCAGATTTTAGAGTTTGTAATCAAACAAATAAAATCTGCTCATCGAGGGGACTGAAACTGTAAGTTTCGAGTCCTGCCAGGCGCACAAAACTTTGAAATATTTAATTATTCAGTATAATGATTGTAAGTTTTTTAATGATCATTTGAAATACAATACTGCGGGTATGGTTTAGTGGTAGAATATGTCCTTGCCAAGGATAAGACGGGAGTTCGATTCTCCCTACCCGCACAATGAGTTTTCGAATTGGGTGGGATGAGCGAGACAACTGCTTTGCACCCGACGGCACAATGAAGCATTGTCTCGCGTGGAGAATCGAAGGCCGGAGCATGTTTCTTGTCCGCAAGAGACGGCGAGGCGGGGTCGCGAACACTTAGATTTTTACGATTCGCCAGCAGGCGGAGAAATAAAAAGCTTAGTGATTTGTGCCCGCTTCTCCCTACCTGCACAATGAGTCTTTGAGTTAGTAAACCGTGTTGAGAAAGTCCTTTTAAATTAGGGCGTTATAAAAGTCAAAGACTTTTACGAGTAAAATGAACCTGCTAAACATTATGTCTTACAGTAACACCTAAAACACTTCAAAAACTTAGCTTATCCTGCAAACTGTGGATAATTCTGTGTATATGTTGATAAAAGACACATTACCAAAGGTTGAAAATTGTCTCAAAGATTATGTCTTTAAACTGGAAAACGGCTTAAAATAACGGTTTTAACAAAAAGACACGCCTTGATAGTACTTAATCTTCTTTTGTCGATTTTGTTTCATATGAAACTTTCTAAAATGTTTCTTGTGAAATGATTCTGAGCTAATCTTTATGTACTTTGAATTACGAAACGCTCGAATTGTCATTCCCGCGCAGGCGGGAATCTAGGGTATTACTTACTGATTCTAGATTCCCGCCTGCGCGGGAATGACAGAAAAGTGAGTTTCGTAATTCAAAGTCTAATACAAACTATGGATAACAAACACAACCAAAACATAGGGAAAATCGGGGAGGAAACAGCCTGTAAGTTTCTTATGAAACAGGGTTATCAAATCGTGTTAAGAAATTATTGGAAGAAATGGGGTGAAATAGACATTGTCGCCAAAAAAGATCGAGTTATTCATTTTGTTGAGGTTAAAACAGTTTCAAAGGATATAACATCGCCAAATTCGAATAAAGATTCTGTTTCATGTGAAAGCGATAAATGTGTTACTCATGAAATTTCTGATGTTTATAGACCTGAAGATAACATCCATCCTTGGAAATTGAAACGGTTATCAAGGGTTATTCAAACTTATTTGATTGAAAAGGACATTACCGAAGAAGATGAATGGCAATTTGACGCTGTTACGGTTTTTTTGGACATAAAAAACAAGTCGGCTAAAGTTGATCATCTAAAGGACATTATTTTGTAATTTGCGGGCTTGTTTTGTGTGAAAAAACTCGCAACACTCATCGAGTATTTTAAAAAATTGGCGAATATCAAACCATTATGATAAACTAAAAAAATTAAAGCGGGGTGTGGTGTAACGGCTAACATTCTTGTTTTGGGAACAAGCGACTCAGGGTTCGAATCCCTGCACCCCGACCAATAAAGACAAGTCAAACTCAGGATTGGTTGGTTTTACCCTCCACCGATGAGTGGTGGCAAAAACTAAAAATAAACGCTCGGGTGGCTCGGATGAGCAAAAAGGGGACTTGGGTGAGGATGGTGTTTTTACTTACCCCCGCTTTTCGATTTCAATTTTGTCGTTGCTGAATTTCATATTTCGCTTCATCGCACGAATTCTTATGAGTGATTCAACTAATTAAAATCAAGAGGGAAGGTTGGAGTTATTACGAAATAATTTGATACGCGGTACTTCCTCACACCTCATCTGATTTCCTTGTATTTTCTCTGTCATTCTCGCGGATGCGGGAATCCAGTTTGAACCACCGAAGGGATGGATTCCCGTTTTCACGGGAATGACAGAGGGAGGTGTGAACACTTACAATACGCGCAGTTGTGAAATATCGCAACCTAAGATATAATTTTTTTACAAAAGAGATTAGACTGGCTTATCAATTCATAAAAACAACATAAAAAACAATGGGAAAATTCAACCTTAAGATCGGAATCAGTATTTTTGTTTTACTGGCGGTTTCAAGTGTTATTTTTTGGCAAAAAACACAGCAATGGAATACTTCTGACATTTCTGAAATAAACCAAAGTACTCTAGATAATAATAACCGCGTAGCAACAGCTTCAGTGTCGGCGAATATAAGTTTGCAAGAACCAATCAAAACAACGGTTCAGTCCAGTTTCTGGAATTGGTTTACTAAAAAAGAAAACAACAAAAAAGACCGACAAGCGACGCGCGAAAATAATAAAACTTCCAAATCAAAACAATCATCCAAAGGAATAAGCGCCCAAACAACAACCTTAGTTTCGCAACAATTGCCTTTTGGAATCAGCAATCCGTATGACCAAAAAGATCTTGAAACAAAAGCTAAATTGCCGGAGGTCTTAAAAGATCTAGGCTTAAGAAAAGACGAGAATGGTGTTGCAGGGTTTATCGTTGACGAGATAGCCAGAAAACACACGGAAGCGGTTTGTAATGATACAACTTGTCAAAAATACGATTTTACCCTAGCTAAAGATTTAATAGATCTTGTTGTCGGTCAAGGAAAGGCAAATTTATGGGTGGTTATAAAAGAGTCATCAAACTACAAGTTCACTGATGGAAAAATAAGAAGCGACGGAGAAACTTATTTGCTAGACGGACCAATTTCTAGGCAGGCATATAAAGATTACCTAACGGCTTTAGTGAATTATGTAAACACTTATGGACGCAATGTGTCAGGAAATTCAGGCTGGCATGTAATCAATTGGAATCTTTCCAATGAAGTCTATTCTGAATATAGAGAAGTTTTTGGCAAGGACGATAAAGCCACCACAGCCTACACCAATTTTGTTATTGATTCATCTGAAATTTTAAGAAAACTATCACCCCAATCTAAAATAGTTTTGGCTGGCGCCGGCTCAACAACAAACTTAGCAACGGGGCACGGTGAATTTTATAAACAGGTTTTTTCAAATCTTAAAAAAGCCAATCTTGGCTATGAACCTTTTGATTACTGGGAATCTCACTGGTTCGGAAGAACCGGAAATTATAAAACAAATGAAAGCGTAAACGCCTATGGTGTGAAAGATTTCATCCAATTCTTGAAGGACAATGGATACGGCGATAAAGGATTTGTCATAAGAGCCGGAGCAACTTATTCCGGGCAAGACCTTCAGGAAAGAAAGGGGTTTATGGATAACTATCAGAGCGAGCAAGATCAGGCGTCATTCTTAGTCAAGCGGTTTGTTTATAACCTTGGGGCCGGTGTTAAGTATATTCCATGGTCAACGATTTATGAGCGTAATAAATACCAAGGAGAAACTCATGTACATTTTCAATACACCAGCTTGATATATGACGGATACCCTGACGGTGTTTCAAAAAATCAAAAATGCGTAGAAGGATGGTTGCCTTGTCCTGATCCGGGGAAAGATGTGAAAAAGCTCTCGTATTACGCTTACAAAAAATTAGTTGAAACCCTGAAAGGGAGTGATTGGGACAACATACAAACAATTCAAGAAAAAGACGATGTGTATATCTATAAATTCACTAAGAAAAGCGATATTGCCTGGGTTGTGTGGAATGACAACTCTCAAGAAAAACAAATCACGATTTCAGGAATACCCTCAAATCAAATCAAAATTACAGAGGCAATTCCAAAATATGAATCGGGTAAAGAAGTAACGAGCTATAATACCGCGTTCAATACAGAAACGAGGTCTATTAGTGAAGGGAAAACCTCAATAACCCTTGGGAAAATTCCTGTGCTTATAGAACTTTGAATTACGAAATGCAATGCGCTACAATTAAAGGCGACCCGCAAGGGTCG
>CAYIIG010000015.1:0-12913 GCA_964363425.1 uncultured Candidatus Saccharibacteria bacterium
TCATTAAAATGGATATTGAGGGCGCAGAAATATTAGCGCTTGAAGGAATGACAGAGACTATTGAAAGAAGTCCGGGGCTTATCATCTTCACCGAATTTTATCCCAAAGCCATAAAGCGACTTGGAAAATCTCCGATTAAATTTCTAGAAAGATTTCGAGAATTAAACTTTTCTATATTTATTATCAGTGAAGACAAGAAAGGACTCATTCCTTTGAAGGATTTTGAAGATTTTGTCTCAAACTTTCCAGACGATGAATCTTTTAGAAATCTTTACGCTATTAAGAAATAGTTAATCTCTTTGAATTACGAAACGCTCGAATTGTCATTCCCGCGCAGGCGGGAATCTAGGGTATTACTTGCTGATTCTGGATTCCCGCCTGCGCGGGAATGACAGAAAAGTGAGTTTCGTAATTCAAAGTAATCTGCATTAATTTTCGGATGGCGCAATTCCGTAGAAATTAGAGGACTATCTGAATTTCAGCTTTTTCATCGAGAAAAACATCATCTTTATGAGTAGCCAGCCGTGTTTGAAACGACTGATGTTTGTAGAGCCGTAGACTCGGCTTTTGTAGCGGACGGGTAAATCAATTATTTTTAAATTTAATTTTGCCGCTCCAAACAGCAGGTCAAAATCACCGAATGGGTCAAAATCGCCGAAAAATTTTCTGTTTACTTTTATGTCTTCGTAATCTTTTTTCCACAAAACTTTCGTTCCGCAAAGAGTGTCTTTAATGGGTTGCCCGAGAATCCAACTAAACATCAGACCGAAAAATTTATTCCCAGCATAATTGATTACTCGCATTGAATCTTTTTCTTGAGGATAGACCAAACGACATCCATTTATAAAATCGCCCTTGCTTCTCACGATAGCGTCATAGAATTTATAGACTTCACCAGCAGGGACTGTCATATCAGCGTCATAAATCATTAAAATATCGCCTGTAGCCATATCAAAACCTTTTCGAACGGCATCACCCTTACCTTTTCCTTCTTGAACGGCATATTTCAAAATCTTCGGGCCTTTATACGAGCTAACGACTTTTTTTATCTCTTCCAAAGTATTATCTTTTGAATGGCCTTCAATAAAAATAATTTCCGTAAATTTTCCCAGATTCGGCAATTCTTCAATTATTTTTTTTATAGTGCCAGCTTCGTTTCTCGCCGGAACGATTATAGAAACTGACGGATTTTCATCTTTTCGCTTGTTTAACGGTCGAGCAGTGACAAAATTGACTAATCCAAGTTTATTAAAAAACGGCATATTAACCAAAAATTCATTAAGAATCCGTGAGATTATCGGAATATATTTTGGAAATAAAATCTTTGAGCCAGACTTAATCGTTTCTAAGTCAGAAAGATGAAGGAAGTTTTTTATATCAGTTTGCGATACCCAATTCTGCTCAATAGACGGCATTCTTAAGCTAATCTTAGAAGCAATGTTCAGTATCGGCTCCCAAAGCTTGCTGTATTGAGTGATAATAATCCGACTGCTCGGGTGCGTTATTTTCTCTAATTTGCGGAAGAATTCTTCAATGTCCGGCAAATATCCAATCAAGTCGGAAATTATTATGTAGTCAAAAGTTTCTCTCACATCATCAATCTCTCCGGTCTTGAATTCTATTTTTTCATCGGTATTCTTGGTCCGCGCCAGGTCAATCATCTTATTACTCATATCAACACCTAATCCCTTGCTCGGTTTTAGCCTGACAAGCAATTCTCCCGTACCACAACCAACCTCCAAGACTTTCTTGCCTTGAGGAATGATAAAAGAAATATGATTCTCTATATACGAATAATAATAACGATTCTTATTCCTCCAATGGTGATGCTTCGGAGCAATCTTATCAAAGTATTCTTTTAATTTTATTTTATCATCTGTCATCTTTATTTTGTAAACTATGCCATATTTTCCCATTTTTTTCAAACAAAAATCCCCACTGATTATTTATGTAAACATAATCAGTGGGGATCATAAAATTAGGATTATCTTCCCTCCTTTCTCATCTGTCGCCTCATCATCCATGGGGTGATGAGGTTGAAGACCCAATTATAAATAATAAAATTCAACAATGAAGAACTGCACAAGACGCTTTTCAGCCACGAAGGGTCCAACATCCTTTCCATTTTGGTCGAAACCTTCACGATTTCAACATCCTTAAAAAAGTATCTTATGGCAATAGCTGCCCTTTTCACATGATACTTTTGCCCGGAGACGATGATCTTTGCGTCTGGGTCAGCGACAATTTTAGAAAGTTCTTGAGCTTCGACATAAGTAGCGGTTACACCGGGGATTATTTTTACTAAATCATCCCCTTCTATGCCGCTTTTTTTCGCTAAGCTTTTTTTAAGCTCGGCTTCTATTCTCCACGTTTCGTAACCCGTAGAGAAAACTATCTCGTCTCCGATGCCATTCTTCATGAGATCAATCCCTCTCAAGGCTGTTTGCAAACTCACGCAAGTCAGCCGGGAGGGGTCATACAAATACAAACAGTAAGCTGGAACATAGATCACAACCTTCTTTTTCTTCAATCCTTACTCCTTTCTTTCTTAAAACAATAAATCTAATGACAAAAAACTGAATAAATATCGCAAATAAATCTGCTAAAAGACTAGCATAGAAGCGTTATTTTGTCAATCCAAATTATGTAACTGTTCACACCTGCTCTGTCATTCCCGCGCAGGCGGGAATCCAGACCCGCATTGATTTAATCTGGATTCCCGTATTCACGGGAATGACAAAGAAAACACAAAAGGAATTAGGGAGTGTGAACAGTTACCAAATTATTTCTTCCCTAAAATAAAAAGGGAGCCGGCAATTTCATTAATTAAAGGAATTTTTTCAAGGAAATCCGAAATTTTAATCATCGGATTGAGCAGAAATTTTGGCGTAGTGAAAGGGTGCACGAAATCAATAGGTTTGACCATAACATTTTTAAAACCATTTTGTTCCAATAATTTTCTGGCTTGCCATTTGAAAAAAGCGGTTTCATCCGGAGAGTCTCCTAATATTTTCTTTATGAAAGGAATGTTTTTTTGAATCATTATCTGCGGATTAAGCATATTTGGTTCAGAAAAAGCCATTATCCCTCCAGATTTCAAAACGCGATAGATATTTTGGAGCGCTGACTGCATATCCAGATGATGGAGAATCGACAGTCCGACGACAGCATCAAAACTATTATCTTTAAAATTATCCAATCGTTCGGCATTGGCGGTCTGAAATGAAACATTGTGATATTTTATCTTTTGCGAAGCCAAGTCCAAAAAACCTTGAGATAAATCAGTGGCGATTATTTGCGCGCAGGTTTTCGCCAAATATTCCGTCAGTGTGCCGGTACCGCAACCGATCTCCAAGACCGTGAAATTTTCGTTCATTCCGCAATATTCAATAATCATTTCAGCGCGTCTTTTTGTTCTGAATTCACCCACAAGACCTTCTCTTCCCCAGACGCCGTCGGCGTTTTTCAAAATTTTCTCATCATGCTTTAATTCATTGTCTACTCGATTATTCATAATTATCAAATTTTATACCACAATAACATTTTACACAAATGAATTACCCACGCCCTAACGCCACAGGGTTTTTCATTTCATCAATCTTCATTTCTCTTTCTTCAATTTCAAATTCTTTGCCTGCAAGTTTAATAACCAAATTCCTTGTTATTCCTTTCAAAATATTGTCTTTCGGGGCAACGAGTTTATCGCCGATAAAAATAAAGAAATTACTGGTAGACGCCTCCAAAACAATACCTCCTGAAACATAAAGAATTTCAAAAAAATTTCTTTCTTCTGTCGTTTGTTCATTGCTCTTACCGCTTCAACATAATTGGTCGTTTTTATTTCCGCCGCGTCTCTGCTGTGATCAACAGTACCTAACTTTACGCCTGTTTTATACAAAGACTGTTTCAGTGGCTTAAATTCTGAAACCAAAATATAAAAAGTCGGTTTTTTTGAATCAAAGTGCATAGCGTCCAAGCTCCTGCCTCCGGTTAAAACAATTCTTATTGAGGCTTGTTTCTCTCCGGTTATTTTGTTTTTTGAAATCAGTTTTTTGATTATTTCCTCAACATCATTTTTTTTAACCGGTAAATTAACGCCTAAATAATCGATAGAATCGTTTAATCTTTTGAAATGTTCATCAAACAGGAAAATTTTTCCGTTTATATAACAAAAGCTCATAAATTTATTAGCTAAACATAACAAAGAAATATCGCGAGAGCAAATGATTAATTGTCAGAGCAAAGTTAATCGGGGCATCCGGATTCGAACTAGGATTCGCGCGTACCCGAAACGCGTATCTTAGAACCTATCCGCTATCTAAGCGCGGAATATGACTGAAAATCTCGCTTGTCCGTTAAAACTTTCAAATTTCGGCTGCAAATCATCCACTTCTCGTCAGTATATCTCAATGAGCACATTGACCTACTGGGTCGATATGCTTCCTCGAATTGTCTGATTTTCGCTCGAAATTTGAAAGTTTTAGTCGGACATTAGATAGTGAATAGGTTCTTAGCCGTTACACTATGCCCCGTTTTTTCAACAGCCAATTCACCGTCATTGAAACAACCATAACAATAGCCACACTGCCTAAAATGTCGGTGAGATGATGCACCCCAGCGAACACTCTTGCAAATCCGACTGCTAAAGCGATTACCCACAGCAGAATGCTTACCTTCTTGCTGAACGGATAAATGACAGAAGCGATAGCGGAGAGAAGAAGAGTATGATCCGAAGGGAAACCGTTGTCATCCGCGTGAGGGATAAGCGGGGTGAAATTTAATACAACAAAAGGTCTCGCATCATAATAAAAATGTCCGGCAATCTTCGCGACAGCATACATGATCGGTAAGGATATTATTCCGAAAATTATTATCCGCTTTTTTGTCGCCCTAGGTTGTTTGAAAAAATAATAACCGGCGATGATTATCGACACCAGATACAAATATTTCGCTCCGAAAATAATTAAAATGTTCATATGTTTTTATTATTTTACTCTAAATTCTTTTTTGATATGTCTTCCGGCAATTTCGTCGTCTTGTTTATTGGCGGATCATAATTCAAAACAAATCCCGCGTAAAAAGCTATCTGAATGAAAATTAGAAACGCCGAAAGAATTTTCACTTCACGCGACGGTCCTTGTAGTGATATTTTATTTTTGGAATTCAACCGTTCCGCAATGACGATACCCGCGACAAGCCAAAACAAACCCAAAATATAACCTCCCAACACATCACTTAAAAAATGCACACCCAAATAAAGACGACTCAATCCGACAAGCAAAATCAATACCGCGCCGAAAAACAGTATGCTGATTTTATGTTTTAATTTTAGCCTACCTCTCATCAAGACATAAATAATAAAACCGAAAAAAACGACAGCGATAGTAGAATGGCCACTCGGAAAAGAAAACGAGCTCTCGGCATACAAAGCCGTTTCCGGTCGCGCGCGATGAAACGCCAATTTCGCAATCAAGTTAAATAGTCCGCTACCGGCAAGAGCTACCGACAAAGGAATAATGTATGATTTCTTTTTCCAAAACCAAAAAATAAGAATTACTGTCAATGTCAAACTCGTGATCATCTGCCATTTCGCGAGTAAAGTAACCCAAGTAAAAAATTTCACCCATTCCAAATCTCGAAAGGCATAAAAAAAATTCTCAACTCTGGTATCTAAAGCGATAATTATCGATAAAAAATAATTCATATCTTTGCAGTCATTATATGCGTATAGCCAAAGAGAAACAACTTCGCGGAAGCAATTGGGTTTTCGTACAATAAAGCCTTTATTTTATCTAAAAACAAACGGGCGAAGCGCGGAAATTGAGGGTTAAAAGAGTTGCGAATGGGTATTTTTTCGTATAGTATTTAAAACATACCACCCCTAGCTCAGTTGGTTAGAGCACAGAGCTTATACCTCTGGGGTCCTTGGTTCGAATCCAAGGGGGTGGACAATAAACAGCTAAACCTGATGCTCAATGTCCATTTTCTTTTTCGGGATGATGCCGTGGGCGATGATGATTTTTTCAAATTCGTCTCTTTCAATCGTCTCTGTTTCAACCAATCTTTTGGCAATCGCGTCCAAACCGGCGCGATTTTTGATAATTATGTCTTCTGATTTTTTGAAGGCTTCGTTCATTATTTTGGAAACCTCGTCGTCAATCATAGCGCCGACTTTTTCCGAATATTCTTTGTCTTCCAAACCTCTGCCGTAGACAGCTCTGCCTCCCGTTCCTTCAAAAGCCATTGGACCCATTCTCTCCGACATCCCATACTTCGTCACCATATCACGCGCAAGAGCGGTGGCGACTTGTAAATCATTGGACGAGCCGGTAGTCAAATCGCCAAATATCATTTTTTCCGTCACATACCCTCCCAGAGAAACAGCGATATCGTCAAGAAATTCTCTTTGAGATTGCAATCTTCTGTCTTCGATCGGCAGTTTCAAGGTGTAGCCGGCGGCGCGTCCGCGCGAAATTATGGAAACTTTGTGCACAGGATCAGAAAAAGGAAGTACAGAAGCGATAATAGCGTGCCCGCCTTCGTGATAAGCGGTGATTTCTTTTTCTTTCTTTGACAAAATATGACTTTTTCTTTCCGGACCGAGCATCACTTTTTCAATAGATCTTATGAGATCGTATTGAGCTATTTTTTTCCTGTTTTCGCGAGCCGCGAGAATCGCTCCTTCATTCATCAGCGAATACAAATCAGCTCCGGAAAATCCCGGCGTCCTCTCGGCGATTACAGGAAAGTTCACATCTTCCGCGAATTGTTTGGCGCGAGCATGAATTTTGAGAATCTCTTCCCTGTCGTTTCTATCAGGCAAATCTATCGTCACCCTGCGGTCAAATCTTCCCGGACGGAGAAGCGCCGAGTCTAGCACATCAGGTCTGTTGGTCGCCGCCATAACGATAACCTTTTCATTTGGCTCGAAGCCGTCCATCTCAACCAGAATTTGATTTAAAGTTTGTTCCCTCTCGTCATTCCCGCCTCCCAGTCCCGCCCCACGAACTCTTCCCACCGCGTCTATCTCATCCACGAAGACGATTGAAGGAGCGGCTTGCTTCGCCATTTTAAACAAATCTCTGACGCGCGAAGCGCCGACACCGACAAACATTTCCACGAATTCCGAACCGGAAATTGAAAAGAAAGCGACACCCGCTTCTCCCGCCACCGCCCGCGCGAGCAAAGTTTTTCCTGTGCCCGGCGCGCCCATGAGAAGTATTCCTTTTGGTATGCGCGCGCCGATCTCCAAAAACTTCTTTGGATTTTTCAAAAAATCAACTATTTCCGAAAGTTCTTCCTTGGCCTCCTTGGCTCCAGCAACATCAGCGAAAGTCACTTTTTGTTTCTTATCCGAAGGCAAAATCATCCTAGCTTTGGATTGACCGAAAGTGAAAGCCTGCATCCCCGCGCCTTTAACTTGCCTCGATAGAAACCAAATAAAGATAAAAATGAAAAGAATCGGCACGAGAAATGGGGCTAGATTCAAAAACCAATATCCTAATCCGCTTGGATTTTTTATTTCGATTTTGACTGACGCGATTTTTTCAGATTTTACGCCATAATTATAGAGCGTATCGGAAAGCGCCGTCCCCTCCTCTTTCTTTGCTCTTTTTTTCTCCTCCGAACCAATATATTTTACCTCCAAGCTGTCGCCTTTTACTCCAATACTTTCCACAGTGCCGGCGGTAATGTCGCTCGCCACTTGAGAAATCGAAATTTCTTTGACTGATGAAGCATTGTCGGTGATCATTGAATACAGTGTAATAATGACAAGGAATATCATTATCGCGCTAATAGCATTCACAAAAAATGGTCTTTTGGGAGAAATTTTCGCACCGCCGTCTTTCCTATCCTGTCCGGATTTTCTATTATTTTTTTTATTATTAAATAAATCCATAATTGATTGTTATTATACACGAACTTCCAGAAACTTCATTAGAAAATATTAGATTATTATTTTTACACCTATAATTTATAACCCTGTGAATCCTGTGAGTATTTGCTGTCCGCAGAACATAATCAAACATAATATCTCGCGATACTTTCTCTTAACCTCGCTAGCACCTCATAATTTATCGTGCCGGAAATGTTCGCTATGTCATCGGCAGTTATTCTTTTATTTCCTTGTTCGCCTATCAAAACAACCTCATCTTCCGGCGCGATGCCGGCAATACTGCTCACATCAACTATCGTCATATTCATGCAAACCCTTCCTATTATTCTAGCTTTTTCGCCCCTTATCAAAACGAATCCTTTGTTACTCAATTTTCTATCTAAACCATCCGAATATCCAATCGGCAAAATCGCAATTTTCATTTTATTTTTAGAGATGAAATCGCAACCATAACTCACACAGATCCCCTCGGCTATTTCTTTCACTTGAGCAACTTTTGTTTTGAGCGACAGCGCGGGCAAAAGTTTGATCTTTCTTGTTTTGCAAAAAATGCGTGCGTATTCACTTGAGTTATATCCATAGATAGCGATACCCGCCCTTACCACATTAAAGCCCAACTTTCCGCAAATAATGGACGATGCACTACTGCTTCCGTTTACCATCAAATTGCCCATGCCTTCTTTTTTTAAACCGTTTATAATCTTTCTAAAACTCGCCAGTTGCTTCCTGAAATATCCGTCGTCGTCATCGCCATCATCTGTGGCAAAATGGGTGGCAAACCCTTCCACATCAAGACCTTTTAATTTTTTCAATTCTTGAGTAAAAGGCAAAACACTTTCTGCCAAAACACCCAAACGAGACAGTCCTGTATCCGCCTTAATGTGAACAATCACCTTTTTACCCTTCTTGAGAGCGATCTTGGACAATTCTTTGGCGGTTGAAATATCATATAAAAAAATACGGGCATTCAAGTCGACGACATTGGACAAATCTCGCTTTTGAGTAAAACCCATTATCAAAATTGGTTTCTTTATATTTACCCTTCTCAATTTTTCTGCCTCTTCCGTCGAATTCACGCAAAACCAGTCCGCACCTTCCGCTTCGAGAATTTTTGAAATTTCCTCGTCTCCATGACCATAGGCGTTTGCCTTAACTGCCACCGCGATAAGGACATCTTTCCCGGCAACTTTGCAAAACGCGTGAAAATTATTCTTTATGGCATTTTTAGAAACTTCTATCCATATAAGATCTTTCATTTTATATCTCTTTAATTAAGCGTTGAAACAAATTTCCCTTTTCCTCAAAATTTTTCCAAAGAGAGTAACTTGGCGAAGCTGTGGAAAGAAGACATATTTGTCCTTTCGGTGTGTTTTGAAAAGCGAATTTTACCGCCTCTTCCATACTCCGCGTCTTTAGTATATTAAAACCTTTCAGCGACTTTAAAATGTGGTCGCCACTTTCGGGAAACAAAATGATATTTTTAATTTTATATAATCTTAAAATTTTCTCGAGTTCGCGAAAATCATAACCACGATCTTCTCCGCCGAGAAAAATAGTTCCTATATTTTTAAGAGATTTGATTGCCATAATTGTCGATTCCGGAGTGGTGGAAATCGCGTCGTCATAAAATTTTATCCCTTTAAATTCGCCAGCAAACTCCAACCTGTGAGGCAAAGGCTTAAAATTTTTGATGGCATTACTTATGTCTTTGTTGGAAACATCGAGAAGACGCGCAACTTTAACGGTAGCTTGGATATTTTTAAAATTATGCTCTCCGAGCAAAGGAATCTCGCTCTTTTTAAGCGGGATTTTTTCAGTAAAAGGCGGTTCCACCCTCAAATCTCCGAGTTTTTGAAATTTAAATATTTTCTTTTTGGCTTCGTAATAATTTTCAACTCCACCGTGATAATCCATATGCTCAGGAAATAGATTCAAAAGCAAGGAAATATTTGGAGAATATTCAATATCTTCAAGCATATAACTGGAAAGCTCTATGACAAAAATCTCATCGGGATCAACCTTCTCCAACAAAACTTGGAGCATCGGATTTCCAATGTTTCCGATAAAGCGAACTTTCTTGCCGGCGGTTTTTAAGATTTCATAAATAAGACTTGCTGTTGTGCTTTTCCCCTTACTGCCTGTTATCCCTATAGTGAAATTTTTATTTAGCGAAAAGAAAATATTAGTCGCGGTGACATAAGGAATTTTGATTTTTTCTTTGGAGATTCCAGGGGTTCTGACGGCAAGATCAAAATCCCCCTGCTTTTCAAGGTAATTTTTATCCAGGCTTTTGTCTAAAATGCCGATTTTCAAACCGGGATGGTTTTTCTTGATATATTTTTCGGTGATTTTTCCTTCCTTGCCGTAACCCAAGATACAAACACTCTTAATTCCAAGAAAACGAAAAGGTGTCGGAATCGTCATGGTAGGAACTGTTTTGAAAACTTTATCTATGAGATTTTGGGGGTTCTTGATTCTTGAGACAAATGTTTTTATTATAATTTCGTCTTTGAAATCTTTTGAAGCTAAAAAAAGGGCTGTTTGAGATTCTTCAGGCACTCCCACACAATCAAAAGGTTTGGACTTGCCAAAACCAAGTAAGTCTCGGAAAAGCTGGACAAGCGACTCGTCCGCAAAAAGATTTTTATGGAAAATATTAAGTAATTCTTTTTTGTCGACAAAAGGCGCGAGCATTAAAAAGACGAAAGCGCATTTAGGACATTTTCCGCACCACAACGAATTTTGTCTTTCTTTTGAAACTGTGACATTCTTGTTGCAACTCGCAAACAGAGGAAAATATTTTTTATGCTCCGCAAACATTTGCGCGATTCTAATTTCATAAAACTGACGGAGAAGCGAGAAATACACAATATCCGGAGTGATAAATTTTCTTGAATACTCCTGAAACATCTTTTCAAACTCAATAGACTTGCTCCATTGGTGGTTAATTATTTCACCTTTATATCGCAAACTACCGAAATTACTGCTGTGTTCGTTTGCCATAATCACATATTTATATCCATACATTCCTGACAACAAAAGACCTATAAAAACAAAAGCTACTGAGATTGGAATATGTCCGTTATATGAGTCTTCGTATTTTTCAAATATCTTCGGATCAAGCATTCTTCTTATTTTCAAAGACGGTCTGCCGATTTTGTCGACAACACTACAAGAAACGGTGTCTTGCTTTTGCGTTTCAATCAAAAAAGAATCAAAATCAAAATCTTTCAACAATTCGGAGGCGACAATAGAATCCTTCCCTCCACCAATACCTAAAAGCGCGCGATCTTTAGTTTTAATCCGATCTGGATAAATATCTATTTTGGAATAAGAAAACTTCGCCAATCGTTTCGGATCGAGTTGATTTTTATACATAAACTCTCCCAACCCTTTTCTGTAAACTGTGTTCCAAAAATCAGACTGCTCTTTTGAAAGCTTAAACAGCATCTCTATTTTTGGAGGAAAATAAAGTTTGTAATAACTTACACCTAAAATAAGGTGCAGAGGTTCAAGAAATTTTCGCGCTGTCTCTTGTTTAAAATTTTTCGGAATTTTCGGCAAAATGACGGTCTCAGAAAAATCGATAGGTTCGCGGTTGGAAAACTCTATGCGATAATTAAAAGTGATTTTACTCATCTTTACTTCAAAAACATATCCGCAAAATCGGAAAATTTTCGCTTTCGGTTTTGTCTCAAGTCTCATATAAAAACATCATAACAAAAATCAGCAAAAGAACAAAAGAAGGGGGGTACATTCACTATTGTGTATCAAAAAAAATAAAACAAATCACTAATTCTTATGCTAATATAATTAAATGGAAATTCTGATAAACAATAAAAAAGCTTATTTTAATTACGAAATTCTTGAAAAATATGTCGCGGGCATAGAGCTTTTCGGCTTTGAAGTTAAGTCAATCAAGGCGGGGCAAGGCTCTCTTGAAGGGGCTTATATCACAATAAGAGGCGGAGAAGCGTATCTCATAGGGGCGAACATTCCGGCTTTTCAGGCAAAAAACTCACCCGAATCTTATGACCCGATAAGAAACAGGCGTATCCTTCTGACAAAAAAAGAAATCGGCGAGCTCGCTCTGATTGAAGGTAAAAAAGGACTGACTATTACCGCACTCGCGATGTATAATGCCGGCGGAAAAATCAAAATTGAAATCGGCACCGCTCGAGGAAAGAAACAATTTGATAAAAGAGAAACTATAAAAAAGAGGGATACGGAAAGGGAGATGCGTAGGGAGATGAAGGGGTGAAAAGTTGCTACTATAACCCAAACAATATTTTGATTTTCTTATTTATTTCTCTTTCTATATCAATGCTTACTTCGCCCATTTCCCCCAATATGATTTTTTTATCCAGTGTGGCGATTTTTCCAATCTTTATAACAGAATTAGTCTTAAGTCCTGTTTTAGAAAAATATTTATCATTACTATTAAGAACGATGTCTGTTTTTTGCAACTTATTCTTCGCAGAAGAAATAAAAGCGACGACAATATCTTCACCTTGAGAAAAATTGGAAACGATCACTGCTGGACGCACTTTTGATGCCGAAAGGTCTGTAAATGGAAAAGGAATCAACACAATCTTGCCTTTTTTAAGCATATATCTTTTTTAAATCCTTTATGCTGTAAAAATTCGGCTCGTCTTTTAAAAAATCAAAGCTGGAAGAGTTTGCGTTTATATTGACGATTTCACTTAATTTTTTATTTAAATTTTCAGGATATTTCATGATAACAGCCTCTATCTTGTTTCTTCTGCCAATACCGAAAATCTGGTCATTATATTTGACACTGCTTATAATTTCCGAAATATGTTTTCTCATTAATGTTGCGCTAATAAGTTTCATTTTTAGATTGTATCATTTTGTACATTTTATACAATCACCGCAAGTGTTCACACAATAACTATTCACACACCCCTTTTGTCTCTCTTGTGTTTTTTCTGTCATCCTCGCGTATGCGGGGATCCAGTCTGAGTCATAGAGGTGATGGATTCCCGTTTTCACGGG
>CAYIIG010000016.1:0-12036 GCA_964363425.1 uncultured Candidatus Saccharibacteria bacterium
GGATTTTAGAGCCGAAATGGGGTCGCGCCGAAGGCGCGACACTAATGCATTCCCCGCGCCGAATTCAGAATCCAAAAGGGTTTTCCATGCTCCGCGTGGCTCAAAAAGTACGGTTCGATCCTTATTCGCACGGTTTCTTTGAGTGAGCTATGTCGTGATTGTCTCGAAGCTTCTCCGTCGCGAACTTCGGACCGAAATCAGGATACTTTTCTTTCAAGAGTTCCTCTATCTTTTCTCGGTTTTCATCGGGCATTTTTCGATTGCTTCTTTTTCCTCGACCTTTGTGGATAATTCCTTCCGCGCCATGTTCCCGAACTCTTTTCCGAAGACGCTTGATCTGTCTTTTGGAAAGACCAATCATCCTCATTGCCTGACTTATGTCTATTTTTTTCTGAATGAGATTGTTAATTGTCTCGAAACGAAACTTGTCTTGTTCTGTCATGGTTATTGTTTTCATACCCCTCAGAGTATCCCCAAATGGGTGGTATTTCCGAGAGGGGTGACATTTCTACTTTGCCAGGGGTGACATTTTCATTTTGCTCCGACAACACTTCAAGTCAAAATTGACATCAATATGGAATAACGATAATCTTAATGCGTAATGAAAAAAATACTTTTAAATGTTGAGCTATTTCAGGAAACGCTATGAATAAAAGAACTTACATAAACAATTTGTCGGAAAAAAAGGGGGAAGAGGCGGTTATCAAAGGTTGGGTAAATGTCAGGCGCGATCAGGGAAAAATGATTTTCCTTGATTTTCGCGACACGACAGGTGTCGTTCAAGGGGTGATACTGCCAAACAGTAAAGCGATGGAAGTCGGCAAAACACTACGAGAGGAATTTGTGGTGGAAGTCGTCGGGAAAGTGAATGAAAGACCTGAGAAAAATAAAAAAGCGGGAATACTAAACGGAGACATAGAACTAGAAATTTTGAGCGTTAATGTTTTAAATGAAGCGGTGCCGTTGCCGTTCCCGACAAGCGGAGACACTCGAGAGATAAATGAGTCCGTTCGCCTTAAATATAGATATTTGGATTTGCGAAACGGTAGAATGCAAAAAAATATCAAGAATAGGTTTAAAATTCAAAAATACATCAGGGATTTTTTGGAGAAAGAAAATTTTACGGAAATAGAAACGCCTCTTTTGTCCGCGCCCACACCAGAGGGTTCTCGGTCATTCGTCGTGCCGAGCAGGATTTGCAAAGGGAGTTTTTATTCGCTCCCGCAATCTCCGCAACAATACAAACAGCTTTTGATGGTTGGCGGTTTTGAAAAATATTTTCAATTCGCGCGCTGTATGCGCGACGAAGACACCCGCGGGGACAGACAGCCTGAGTTCACTCAGTTGGATATGGAAATGTCTTTTGCGACGGAAGAAGATGTTATGGAGTTAAATGAAAAAATGTTAATCGTTATAGTGGAAAAACATTATCCGGAGAAAAAAATACAACAAATACCATTTCCGAGAATGTCTTACAAGGAAGCGATGGAAAAATACGGAAATGACAGACCTGATATAAGAGAAGACAAGACGGACACAAATCTTCTCGCGTTCCTCTGGGTTGTCGATTTCCCGATGTTTGAAAAGACGGGAGAGGACAATATTGACGGCACCGGCGAGTGGACATTCACTCATAATCCTTTTTCAAAACCGAGAGACGAGGATTTTGAGAAATTTACGCGCAAAGAAAATATCGGAGAAATTCTCACCACGCAACACGACATCACTTTAAACGGACTTGAAATCGGCGGGGGAAGCATAAGAAATCATAAACCGTCCGCTCTCAGGAACACTTTTGAAATTATGGGCTACGACGAAAACAGAATAAAAAATAATTTCGGTCATATAATAGAAGCGTTGGAATTCGGCGCTCCGCCTCACGGTGGCATTGCTTGGGGATTTGACAGGCTTATGATGATTCTTGAAAATGAGCCGAATATAAGAGAGGTCATCGCGTTCGCGAAAACTGGCGACGGCAGAGATTTGATGATGGACGCGCCCTCCGAAATATCCGACAAGCAAAAATTAGAGCTTGGAATAAAAATAACAAAAACCGATTCAAAGTAAAATGGGGCGCGTGCGATACAATGAAGATGTGGATAAATTTAAATTCCTAAAAGGATTTTTGAAAAATTGGAAAGAGGTCGGATCTATCGCCCCGAGCTCTCATTTTCTTGTAAAGAAAATGACGGCACCGATTGATTTCAAGAAAGCCAAGGTAATTGTCGAGCTCGGTCCGGGGCTCGGATGCATAACTCATAAAATTTTAGAGATGATGCGCGAGGACGCAAAATTGATAATCTTTGAAACCAGTCAGGATTTCTGCAGTGAACTCCGCAAAAATAAAGACGAACGCATTGTTGTTTTCAATGTGTCGGCTCTCGATATGGCTTATCATATGAAAGAGATTAAAGCCGATTATGTCATTTCAGGAATTCCTCTGTCGACTCTTTCGGACGATTCGCGTTCATTATTGCTCAAGGCGATAAAAAATATATTAAGCGACGGCGGAGTTTATATTCAATTTCAATATTCTCTCGGCGCTTACAAAAAATTAAAATCAATTTTCAGCAAAGTCATTCTTAATTTCACTTTTCTCAACGCTCCGCCTGCGTTTGTCTATCAGTGTGTAAAAAGTTCCGCTGATTCAGAATAGATGATTCTCTATTTACTTACCACTTGCTGAAAAATTGGTTGTTTAAAATAACTATGACAAAAGACGACTTTAAATTTGATATAAACGCAAAAAAAGTACACAAACTCGATAAAGATTTAATCGAGTCATTAGAAGTGTGTGCAAAATTAAAAAACTATGAATATTTTTCTACAACCGAATATAATAAATGGGATAAGAAAATTGTAGGTGCTGAAACATTTTGTGAAAGATTCGGTTCTTGGAATAAGGCGCTTAGAATTATCGGCATCGAGGGTGGGCGCGAAAGAAAATATTCTTCTGAGGAGCTGATTGAAAATTTAGAAAATATCTGGAAAGAGCTAAATTTTCCTCCCGGCAAAAGACAATTAGCAAAATATGGAAAGAAAATATCAGAGCAACCATATAAAAGGATTTGGGGAAGTGTTCAATCTGCTTGTGAACAGATCGCATTATTTCATAATGGGAAAATAACTAAAGAACAGTTATTATTAAAATCTAGCACCAAGAATGAGCGGAAAACTATTCCATTAAATGTTCGATGGGCAGTCTTAAAAAGAGATAATTACACATGTAAAAAATGTGGCGGAAGTCCAGGGAAAGACCAAACCATAGAACTTGAGATTGATCATATAATACCTGTGGCAAAAAATGGCACAAATGATATTGATAATTTGCAGACATTATGCCATAAATGCAATCAAGGCAAAAAGGATAGGATTTGAAAATAATTTGCCACCAAAGAAAAATTTATTTTTACCGAGTAATTTCATTGTCTTTTGCCGTCATTTTGCTATACTTTTTTTATGAATCAAGAAGAAAGGGAATTGTTGGAAAGGACCTTGAAAATTTCGGAAGAAAATAACAAGATTTTAAAAAGTATGCGTCGCGCCAATCGTATGGCGACTGTATTTAAATTGTTCTATTGGGCGGTGATTATAGGTCTTGGATTCGGGGCTTATTATTTCATAGAGCCGTATGTTAAAGAGTTTAAAGGCATCTATTCGCAGTTTAACAGTACAATAAAGAATTTTACGAAATAATTTCGAAATGCAAACGCAAAAAATTAAAAATATGCCGAGGTAGCTCAGTTGGTAGAGCATGTGCCTGAAGAGCATGGGGTCGGCGGTTCAAGTCCGCCCCTCGGCACCAGAAGTAACTTCCTCCGACGATAACGGAACCGACGCAAAGGGCGACGCGACAACGGCGGGGGGAAAATATGACGGCGCGTGGCGATGTAACGGAAAATCGCACTTCGGCGTCGTTTCTCCTCTCTACGGCGGACTACACTCGCCCAAAAAAGAAAGGGCTCGCTCCGTCCGCCTCCGTTCGTCGTCGCTCCTACGCAAAAAGAGAAACGGGCTTTGATTTTTTATCTTTTGTAATTCAAAGTAATTTATATCCAGAACTTAAGAAATAGAGCATAAAATTTAATTATACCGCAACGCTATGAGCGGATCGAGTTTTACCGCTCGCTTTGACGGAAAGTATCCGGTGATTAAACAAAACTCATCCAATATTTTCGTCTTATCTGCCTTTTTTGCTTTTAAATACTTTGGCAATACCTCTTTTGTAACTTCATGTTTTATGCGCATATTCATATGCACCCATAATTAGTCCTCGGTAATCTTTTTCATGAGGTCACGATACCTCTCTCGGTAACATTTTTAGGGCCATTCGCGCGCTTGCCCTGATGTTTGATATCATTTATAATAATCCGCAATAGAGACAATTTAAAGTAAAAGTAATTTTTTTCACTCTTGTGTTAATTTATGTTCTCTGACCCAGCAAAAAATATTCAACGGCTTGGACTAATAAGAGGAATGCATATCGCTGATTTCGGCGCAGGTTCGGGTTTTTATTCGATGTCTCTTGCTGAAGAAGTCGGCGATAATGGCAGGGTCTATGCGATCGATGTCCAAAAAGACTTGCTTCAAAAAATTAAAAATGAAGCAAAGGCGAAAGGCGTGTCAAATCTGGAAATAATTTGGGGTAATGTGGAAAAAGCCGGCGGAACTAAAATGGGGGACAATACCATCGATATTGTTGTAATTGCCAATATACTTTTTCAAGCGGAAGATAAAAACAATGTCTGCATCGAAGCGAAAAGAATTTTGAAGGTTGGCGGAAGAGCGCTCGTTATAGATTGGCTGGACTCTTTCGGCGGTTTAGGACCGACAAAAGAGAATGTTTTCTTACTGTCCTCCGCGAAAGATATTTTTCAAAAAAACGGTTTTGTTCTCGATAAAGAGTTTGATGCCGGCGATCATCATTACGGATTAATTTTCAAAAAACAATGAGCAATTTCAGAATAATACTCACGGTTGTTTTCGCGGCTTTTATAGTCATCGGAGTTATTATGTTCTCGCTTTTTCGGGGCAATTCAGGAGGAGCGCAATTGGAGCAGATTACCGTCTGGGGGAACATTCCCGAATCTATTTTCTCCAAGTACTTGGAAAGCGTTAATTCGAGCAAAGACGCCAAGGTGTTGGTGAATTATGTTGAAAAAGAGATTAATTCTTTCGACCGTGATTTTATAGAAGCTTTGGCAAGTGGCGTAGGTCCGGACGCAATTCTTCTTTCTCAAGACCAGATTCTTCGCTATAAAAACAAATTATATCCCATTCCTTATTCCTCAATTCCGGAAAGGAGTTTTAAGGACACATTCATTCAAGAGGCGGAGCTGTATCTTTTCTCTGACGGCATAATCGCCCTTCCTCTATCTATCGATCCTTTGGTGATGTATTGGAACAGGGATATGTTCACCGACGCTCTACTTGTCCAACCTCCTTCTTATTGGGACGAATTTTTCTCACTTATCGGAAAAATCACGAAAGTTGATGGCAATCTCAATGTTTTAAGAAGCGCCACGGCTCTCGGGGAATTCAAAAACATCGCGAACGCCAAAGAAATTCTTTCTCTTCTTATTTTTCAAGCGGGCAATCCGATTGTGAAAATCGGCGACCAAGGTCTTGAGAGCGTATTAAGCAAAAACGCGGGCTTCAATATCCCGCCGACGGAAGCGGCGATCCGTTTCTATACAGAGTTTTCAAATCCTTCAAAAGCTTCTTATTCGTGGAATAGGTCGCTCCCGCTCTCCACTTTAAATTTTCTGAGTGAGGATTTAGCGATTTATTTCGGTTTCGCTTCAGAACTTGACGGTATCAAATTAAAAAATCCCAATCTTAATTTTGATGTGGCTGTCGTTCCACAAAGAAGAGAGGCGAAGACGAAAATAACATTCGGCAAAATGCAAGGCTTCGCTCTCGTCAAGTCATCAAAGAAACTTGCGTCGGCTTACGCGACGATTTCCTTGTTGACCTCCAAAGACAACATCTCGGAATGGTCGAAAATATCAGGACTTCCTCCAGTAAGGAGAGATTTGTTATCTGTCGGTTCGGTGGATCCCATCGGCTCTATTTTCTATGCTTCGGCGATAATCTCCAGAGCGTGGCTTGATCCGAACAGGGAAGAAACGAAGAACATACTTCAAAATATGGTAGAATCAGCGATATCGGGTAAATTAAGACTCAGCGAGTCCGTAAGGCAAGCCGATGAAGAAATTCAAAGTTTTTTGAATAAAAGATAAAATGTCAAAAATTATTATAACTTTTTTGTTTTTAGCGAGCGTGTTTTTACCGATGCGAATTTACGCTCAGTATATCGGAAGTGATAATCCAAGAGATACAGGGGAGAATGGTTTTCAGCTTGTGCCGTGTGGCATCAATGACAAAGGCGTTGTCGTTCCTTGCGATTTCAACGCTCTTATGGTTCTTCTCAACAGATTTATGAATTTCATTCTGTATATGTCCATACCTTTGGCGGCGATTTCCATTTCTTACGCCGGAGGTCTTTATATTTTTGCCGCTGGAGATACAGGAAAAATTGAATCAGCTCATAAAATTTTCTGGAGCGTATTGAAAGGATTTATCTTTGTTCTTGCCGGCTGGCTCATCGTGTATAGCATAATGAGCGCGCTTTTGGGTCCAAACTTTATGAATTCGCAAAGCAATTTGCTGAGAGGTGTCTGGGGAGGAAGTGAGGGAAGCGTGAATATGAATAATGTCGGAGGAAATAGCGGTGTTGACAACAGATGGACTTCGGACAGCAAGACTAATATCGGTGATTTTAACGGCACTACAAATACGGGCGATTATGCGATTTGATTTTCGCGGGAGATAATACAATGATATTAAATTTACTTTTTAACTTATGAACAAATCAATGAAAAATAAATTCGTGGCGGTTTTGACACTGATTTTTTTAATGTTTTTTATAATTGCTGGTTTTCAACCAATTATAACGCTGGCAGATGTTGGAGAGAGAGTTGACACAAATAACACAAATAACACAAATAACACCATCACTCTTCACAATCCTCTTGGCGACCGCATCGACAATCTGCCCGCATTCATCTATATGATTCTCGGTATAGTATTTAGGATCGGAGCTGTGCTGTCCGTTCTGGCTTTGATGTATGTCGGCTTTATGTTTGTTACCGCGAGAGGCGATCCTGCAAAGCTTGAAACGGCGCGAAGCGCTTTTCTTTATACCGTCATCGGCATAGCCGTGCTTCTAGGTGGGGTATTGATAGCGAGCGTCATTCAGAATACCATCGGCGAATTGGCGCAAGGGGTTATATAGAATTTCCGCAGTCGGTGCATTTCTTCGTTGCTTCGCTCGTTTGCTTCCACATGGTATTATTTACACAGCTTGGTGTTGCCCTCCTTACAGGAGCTGTACACTCTTCACATTCAGCAGACAGAATACTCAGAGTCTTTCGACTCTCCAAGTATTCGAGTCTCAACCTCGCTCGCGCCTGATTGAGTACAATCACCTACTGGGTCGAAATGCATCCGACTTCGAAAGTTCTAAAAAAGATTATTTATGAAATACAATAAATTTAAAAAATCAATTTTGCTTATAATGTTTTTTTCTTTGGTTCTTCCGACATTTTCATTTGCTCAAATTATTCGCGGTAATGACGGCTACAATTATTACGGAGGCAATTCAAACGTCATCGGTGGCAAGATACTTGGAGATGGTAATTTCGGGGGGAGCGGGTTGTATTGTTCGGGAGGTTTCAGCGGTCTGTCGTTCTGCAGTGTGGTGAGTTTCTTTCTCGGCTTAATCGGCAAGGCGATTCCCGTCCTCATTGCCCTTTCCGTCATAGTTTTTATTTGGGGCGTTTTCAGATACGCCATCGTCGAAGGGGATGAGAGGTCGAAAAGCAGGGACATTATGCTTTACGGCATAATCGGCTTGTTCGTAATGGTGTCGGTCTGGGGACTGGTCGCTGTCGTTAGGAATTCGTTAGGCTTGGAAAACACTAGCGGTTTCTTTTTGGATTTCGGCGGGGTCGGAGGCGGTCAAAACAGTGATTTTTACTACAATACGATATGGTAAGCGGGAAAAGCTGTTTGCAACCTTTTGCGCAATCCACAGTCTAGTACCTGTTCACACCTCCCTCTGTCATTCCCGTGAAAACGGGAATCCAGACCATCGGTGATTGAAACTGGATCCCCGCGTTCGCGAGGATGACAGAGAAAATGCTAATGTTTTATAGGGTGTGAACAGATACACAGTCTCACATTGCCTTTTACCTCACGAGTTTGTATAATTTAATAATTAAATAAAAAGACGGTTTATTAAAATAACTTATTTAAATTTTTTATTATGAAAAAAATAATCTTAATCGTTTCTTTTTTTGTGTTTCCAATGGTAGTTTTTGGCGCAGTCAGTGACGCAAATTCATTATTTGCTTTGGTAAATGAAATATTGGGAAAAGTTTTGCCGATTATAATTGCCATTGCGGTAATATGGTTTATTTACAATGTTTTTATGTACGCGATTGTCGGAGATGAAGAAAAGAAAGCATTGGCGAAAAACAATATGATTTGGGGCATTGTCGCTTTGTTCGTCATGGTATCCGTTTGGGGATTGGTGAATATTTTGGGTGGCACACTTGGTCTTAAGGTTACTCCACCTCCACTGCCTCAGATTGACAATCTTCGTTAGAACAAATAATCGGGTTGTATTACTTTTATGTCCACCGTCTTTAACATCGTCAATGCTCAAGCAAACACAAACACCATAAGCGGGACTTTTTCACAGCTTCTGTATAATATCGAACAAGTCATACTGAATCCGCTTATTTTTCTGATTGCCAGTTTGGCTCTGCTTGTGTTTCTCTACGGCGTTTTTGAATACATAAAAAGCGCCGAAGATCCGGAAGAAAGAAAAACAGGTCAGAGCCATATGCTTTGGGGAATTATCGGATTGGCAATAATGTTTTCCGCTTACGGCATCATCTATTTTGTCTTAAACACTATGGAGGGTATTAGTTATGGCTACTGAAGTTAAAAGTTACCAAGTTCATAAAGTCTACAAAATGGGGATAGCGAATTTAAAGAATATGAGTAAATAAAAAAAGCGAGGGAGATTTTTGGAGATAAATAAAATTATCCCAATTATCTCTCCTCGCTTTTGTGATTTAAAACTAATTTTAATCAATCGTAAGACTAAAATTAGTCCATTCACCGCTCTTATCGCGGTATTTTCCTATCAAAAGTTTTTCTTTCTCTTTTTTTTGATTCAGGAACCATTTTCCGCCGTCCTGCGGATAGACTTGTTTCCATGTTCCACAAAATTTTCCGGAAACCTCATCTCTTTTTCCTTTAAAGAGACAAGTTTGTTGACCACCGTCAAAATATTCAACCTTAAAGTTTAACGATGTGTTGTCATACCTTGATATTTTTACATCATAGGGTCCGCCTATCCGTTTTGCCGGATTTGTCCCATACACATCATTATCTTTCCACCACTCCATGGTGGCGGAAACTTCATGAGATGAAGATGGGATTCTAACAACCGATCTGTATACCATTCCCCACATTCCTAATGCGAGAAAGTATGTGATCGGTAACCCAAAAATAATGATAAGCCACCACCTTTTCACCTGTTGTCCCCGTGTTAATTTTTTCTCTTCTTCTGGTTTTTTACCTCCTTCTGTTGGTTTTGGGGGCGCAACCTCTTTGTCGGGTTCGGATGAGGAAGTTTTATTTTTTAACCTTTCATTTCGCCATTTTTTAATGGCTGAACCGAGAGCGACTATCGCTATTATCGCGCCACCTACTAGAATCGGTAAGAAGCTCATTTTTTACCCTCCTTTTTTTTGATTTGTTTCAAAATCTCTTGAGTTTGGGGGGGAGACTTAGGATCACCGCTCTTCTCATCAGAAGACGCTTCGCGAGACCCTGTCTTTTTTAAGATCTCCCTAATTCCAGCGATGAGACTACCTGCTCCATCTGGAATTATGCTGTATTGAGACCCCTTCAATCCCTGCTCGGTCGCTTTTGTAATAATCGCCAATTTTCCTTCCTCAGTTTTCGCGACATTGGCAATTTTTTGCAGTCCTTCTGCTTCCGCTTTTAAGTAAGCTTTTCTGGCGTTGGCAACACCGGCGCCTTTGTCAGTTTCAAATTCTTTTTCACCTTGACCTTTAAGTACCATAGCGTCTTTTTCAGCTTGTGATTTTCTAACAGTTGCTTCAGCTGATAATTTTGAATCTGGCACGCCTTCTATTTTGGCGTTTATTGTTTTGCCTAAACCAACATCCACCAGCTGGACATTGATAATGTCAATTCCCCACCTCTCCCTTTCTTTTTCGGAATTGAGTGAAACATTTGGATCTTTTTCGCCGACGAGGTCTTCAATCTCCTTTTTTAACATTTTATTTATCTCCTCCTTCTCTAATATTATCAAAGCAGGTGTTCTCTTCGGAAATTCAATATTCAGTACGGCGTCAACTGTATCCCTCATCTGAGAGACAGCATTCCTCACGCTACCTATGTTAATTAGAAAAGGAATAAAATTATCCCTTTGTATTTGAAACCTAACAACCACCGAAGGTTCCAAAGTCAGCATGTCGTTTAAGGGGTCCTTTTCATAATTCTTTATTTTATCCTTAAATTCATTGAGCATTTTTCCTGATGCTGTTGTTACTCTGATTGGCTTTACAAAACCGGGTCTTACCGGTTTTGTATCATCTCCTGTTTTATCGACAAGCTCCGGTTCCTCCGGGAATTGTTTCTTAATGACAAGACAGGTCTCCTTTATAATCTGACAGATAATAAAGGGGGCAAAAACCAATCCTGACTGCACCTGATAAAGCGGTCTGCCAAACAGAAGAACCGCCCCTAATTCAGTGGGTCCGATTATTTTGAAGCTCAAACCAAGGTGAACCATCTCAATCGCTAGTATTATAATCCCCCAATTCCATTGATTTTTTTGATCAATAGAGACCTTGTTGCTTATCAATAGCAAGGCGGGAATTACTAATACAGCATAGACTGCCGCCATCCCCGCACACAGATAAAACATCCTTTCCCCATTACTTTTACTTGCCACTTTACACCTTCCTTTCCGAAAATTTGACTAAATTTCACTGAATTTAATTGACAAAGGTCAAAACAAAACCTGCCGACAAGTTATCATACATTATCAACAAAGTCAAGTTTTTTTGTGTAACTATTCACACCTCCCTCTGTCATTCCCATGAAAACCGTCCACAGGTGTCGCCATAATTACGGCGACAGGGAATCCAGACCCGCATTGGTTTAATCTGGATTCCCTGTCGCCGAGAGCAGGGGCGACACTTGTGGACAGCCTCCGCGAGAATGACAGAGAAAATACAAGGGAATCAGATGAGGTGTGAACACTTACATCGGACTTTGGATTGACAAAATAATGCTTCTATGCTAACTTTTTAGCCGATTTTTTTCGGGATATTTATTCAGTTTTTTGTCATTAGATTTATTGTTTTAAGAAAGAAAGGGGTATTTATGGACGCAATTGTTACATTTAAAGGCAATAGGGAGTGTAGAGAATGTGGCGGAAGATTAAAAGATGTTTCTGAACCCGACGAGGGTACCCATGTGTACCAATGTCAAAAGTGTGGAAAAATATACAATGAGGACGAGGTGTGAGATGAAATGTAAAATGGGTATTGTTTTTAAATATTGAAATAATACCCTATTTTATTTTGAAAACCCTCTTATCAATTTTTCCGCTTGATTTTCTTTTGAAATCCACTTTATTCTCTTGTCTCTCTTGAACCATGTCATTTGTCGTTTGGCGTATTGCCAGATCTCAATTTTCAGTTTTTCAATCATTTCTTCTTTTGAAATTTCTCCTTTTAGAAATTTCGCCAGATACCTGTATTCTAAGCCGAGCTCATACAGTCTTTTCCAAGACAGGCTTTGCGAATGGAGTTTTTTCGCTTCGGCAAGCATTCCTTTTTTAAGGTGATAAACCAACCGCTTGTTGATTTTTTCTTTCAATTTCTCGTCACTCAATTTGATTCCGATTTGAAAAGTCTCCCA
>CAYIIG010000017.1:0-11992 GCA_964363425.1 uncultured Candidatus Saccharibacteria bacterium
TGTTTGCGTTAAATGCCAAAAGTGAAGTTGGGGCATTTCGTAATTCAAAGTATCACAGCTCTTCTGTGCCGACTTTTGGCGGTGTTTAGGGATTTTCCCAGAATTCCCCCAATTTCATCAAAAGTGAAATTTTCATTGTAGTGAAGAATTAGAACTTCTTGATGCTTCGGAGAGAGTTTATCCAAAGTATTTTTCAGCCACCCTTTCTCTTCCGCTTTGGCGAATATTTCGTCAGGAAGCGGTTCGATGTCGATTAAAGATTCCGTCAATTCATTTCCACCTTCATCATTTTCAAAAATGGAAAATGCCAAACTTTTTCTTTTTCGCATCAAATCTATCGCCGTGTTTCGGGCGATGGTGAAAAGCCACGCCTTGAAATTTTCGCCTCGTCTGTATTTTTTCAGATTCCGCCACATCTTTAGGAATGTTTCTTGCGCGACATCCTCAGCGTCTTCGCTGTTTCCGGTAAGTCTGTGCGCGAAATTAAATATGGTTTTAAGGTTGAGGTCGATAAGGATGGCGACGGCGCTATCGTCTCCGGCAATATAATCCGCTACCAGTCGCCCTTCGTCTTTTTTCATATTTTAAAGCTTAGCAGGATAATTTGTTTCAGACTAGAAAACCGCCTTTCAGGCAAAAGATTCAGAGTGTTGACTTAATGCGTTAAGGGTCTATTATTTAGGGAAGAAGAGGTCTTTGAAACCAACCAAGATTCCTTTTTTACGGAACAAAACCGTGATTTTATGCTAATAAGTTCAAGGTTAAAATTATCATTTTGTCCGCGGGAGTTTTGTTAATATAAGGGGGCGTTTAACATATTTATTATTATTTTTTTATTTAATAGCACAGGAGGTGCGCCATGGACATGAAGATTGTTCTAAAACCGTTAAGCTCGACAACCTTGGCGTGCGTGGAAAGGTTGGCGCGAAAAATGGAAGATTTTTTGAAAGAGATTGAAGAGGATGAAATAAAGTCCGGAGGAAATATGGCATCAATGCTTAAAGATGCCAAAGACATTTTCTCTGAAAGTATTAAAGATTTCAAATCTCTTGATCTTGACGAAAAGTTGTTAGCGTTGACTCAACATTTGCTAAAGTCAGCGCTCGTTTGTACAAGGATTCTTAGCCAAAACCTGAAGGGAGAAATAACCTCAGATGTTAAGAATCTGTTGAAAAAAAGCGGACTGCTTCTCGGTTTGCTTGCTTGATTTAAATTGTACACAATCGCCCCCCCCCCCAGAAACAGGAGAGTTCGTTTGGTCGAATTCTCCTGTTTTTTATTTTGACGAGCGAGGTTGAGGCGCGAAGGCTTGGAGCGCCGAAAGACCTTGAGCATTCTGTAGTCAGAATGAGAAAGGTGTACAGTTCCTGTAAGGAAAGCATGGCCGTTTCTTAACGGACACAGCGTCCGAGTCGAAGTCAAACTATAGGGTTAATACCCTTTATTGCATTGTCGCGGTATAATGCAAAGCGATTTATGAAAAAATTCTTGATTTACGCGGTCGCCCTTATTGTTTTTGCTATTGCCGGTTTTTATCTTACTAATTTTTCAAATGTTTACGTTCCGACATTGAATGACATCTCGGCGCGTATTAAAGCGACTTCGACGAGAAATATAATTCGGAAAGTTGAGGATAAAATTTCCGCTTTATCGCCGATTTTGAGCGGAGAAGATTATCTGAACTCCAATCTTTCCAAGATCGGAATTTTGAATGAAACCAACAGACATAGGCAGGAAAACGGACACCTCTCTCCTTTGTTGCAAAATCCAAAACTTGACCGCATCGCCAGTCTCAGAATTAAGGATATGTTTAAAAATGGGTATTTTGAACACAAATCGTCGACCGGTATAGGCGCATCGGATATCGCTTACGATGTCGGGTATGAATTTATCGTCATAGGAGAGAATATCGCTCTTGGAAATTTTCAAGATGACAAAGCCCTTGTTCAGGCATGGATGGACAGTCCCGGGCATCGAGTGAACATATTAAACGACCGATACACTGAAATAGGAATAGGCGCGGAAAAAGGTTTGTATAACGGCGAAAAAAAATGGCTTGCCGTTCAGATTTTCGGACGACCTCTCAGCCTTTGCGACGGTCCGGATAAAATGATGAAAAAGTTAATAGAAGAAAGCGAGAGCGTAATAAGTCTTTTGGACATAAAAGCCAAGGTTCATTATTTTGAAATAAATTCCATAAAGAGCGCCGGAATAAAAAATGTGGACGAATATAATGAGAAAGTTCGAGAATATAACGGCATTGTGGATCAGGTCAAGAACAAAGAAAGCGAGATGAAAATTCTGATTGAAAATTATAATAAACAAATAAGAATTTTCAACGGATGTGTCAAGGATTGATTGACGAGCATAGCAATTCGCCAGCAGGCGAATATGCGCGTTTTGCGGGTTAAGCGAGGATTTGGTTTTTAAAAACATTGCGCAAGCGCGACGGCGCGAGCATAGCGAATTTTCAGCAGAAAATTACGCGCGTTTTTAAAAACCAAACCCGAGCGGGAAGTTATCCACAGACCGCCACTGTCGCGCGATTGCGCTGATTTCTTGTCGACTGTATAATATCCACAAATGTCAAAATTAAATTCAAGCTCATCAGCAAACCAAAGTTCCAAAAAGGTCTTGATTATGATACTCGCTCTCGTTGCCATACTTGCTCTTTATTATTTCTTGAACAGACGCATCGAACCGATTCAAGACTTGTCTCCGCACACGGAAACACAAGAAGAAATAACAGCAAGGCAGATTGCGGAGCTTGACAGCCTTAGAAAAGATGCCAAACCTCTCTCTCAAGAAGAAATCAAAAAGCAATCTGAAGAGCTGAACAAGCTGAGGAAGAAAACCGCGCCATTGACTCAAGAGGAGATAAACAGGCAGATGGAAGAGTTGGACAAGTTAAGGTCGCAAAATAACAAATAAGATAAAGCAGATAAAAAGAAAAAGCGAAATTTAAAAATAAAATTATAAACAATAAACAACAAAAATATGAAAGCTCTCAAACAATCAATTCTTTCAATCGCCATCGGTTTGGCTTTGGTTGCGGGAATAAGCTATGCGGCGCCATGGACAGGCGCGCCGGGTAATCCGCCAGGTTTAAATACGGCCGCGCCGATAAATGAGGGCAGTATTGTGCAAACAAGAACAGGTGCTCTGAATTTTGACGGTATAGTGCAATTTAACGCCGGCATACCTATGATAATCTCCACGGGTGCTGGTCCCGGCAAGGTTTTGACCTCAAATATTATTGGAGAGGCGAGCTGGGGAACGGCAGGAACGATACCTACTGGCGCGGTAATGCACTTTAATCTTGCCGTCTGTCCGACAGGGTGGAGCGAAATGGTTTCGGCTGAGGGTAGATATTTGGTCGGGTTAATGACGGGAGGAACCCCAGGGACTGGGGCTGGCACAGCGTTAAAAATGAGGAATTATGGACCTGAAAACAGACCTGCGGGTGAACATAATCACCGTATCGGCAACATTTATAATACTACTTATGAACACAGCGGTACAGGTAGCAACGAATCGCCGAAGTTTGTATGGGGTGCTGTTATGAATACAAGCGGTGTTATTGATATCACAGGAGAGAATATTGTTGCCGGCACCAATGCTCCTTATATTCAACTTTTAGTTTGTCAGAAGAGTTAATGAATGGAAATTTGAAGGAATTGGGACAGGCATGATTAAATGGTAAAACGCGTGGTGTAATGCAACGAGAAAAATTGGTCAGGAGTTTTTTAGAAAAGACTGGTCCTCTTAGAAATCGGTTAAAACGCATAATCAAATTATATGTCCATTAAAAAATTTTTAAAATCATTTTTGACGGGCGCGGGATTATTGGCGATTATAGTCGTCGGGGTTTTACTCGGCAATTTCGGAGTGGTGAACACCGCGGAGGCGGCGAGTGTTGCTGTCACAGGTTATGCGTGGAGCGATAATATAGGGTGGATACAATTTGATCCGAAAACGACAAGTTCGCTCTGCACGGCGACAGATTGCGGTGTTAATTATGGCGAATCATCAGGTCAGTTTTCCGGTTATGCATGGAGTGACAATATCGGGTGGGTTTATTTCGGACCGGACATTACTGGGAAAATTCTTTTTTCTAGCGCTCCGGAAATTCCAAAACAATGGGCAAAAGCAGACGCAATAACCCCTTTTGATGTTAAAGGTTGGGCGATAGCTTACAGGGCGGTTGAGCCTGAAGGTCAAACCCTCGGAGGCTGGGACGGCTGGATGAAGTTTGATAAAAGCGGTCTTCTTCAAACTTTAAATTCCGCCACAATCAATTTAGCTGATGGCATAACCAAAGGCGACTTTAACGGCTATGTTTGGGGCGGGGATGTCGTCGGCTGGGTGAGCTTGAATTGTAAAGAGGGGGGTGTTGAAACTAATGGCACAACAATCAAAAATATCTGCAATAAAAACGATGATGGAACAGCAAGAGTAGGTGGAGTAACGGATTATAAAGTGCATGCGAATTTGACGGGAAGCGCCCTTTCTGTCTCTTGTTATGCCACGCCTGATCCTGTGGATGTTAATCAACAAACGACATTTATCGCTACGGCAAGTGGCGGAACAGCTCCTTACACTTACACATGGGCTGGCGCTACTCAAAAACCCTCACCTGATTTAAATAAAGCGACCGCCACTTATACAACAAGCGGAACAAAAACAGTCACGGTAAACATTGAAGATTCCCTCGGGGCAAAAACTACATTGATAAATAATTGTAGCGTGCTTGTTAATCCTTATACACTAACTGTCAAAGGTATCGGTAAGGGAACAGTCAAGGACGAACCCCAAAGTAAGATAGATTGTAGTATTGATAATACAGCGATTAGCGGAGACTGCGAGGAGAGTTATGTGTCAGGTACGGAAGTTGTTTTGAAAGCAATTGCTTCCGCTGGATCAACCTTTGGCGGATGGTCAGGAGGAGGGTGCTCTGGAGTGGGGGATTGCACAGTTACAATGAATGATAATAAAGATGTAACCGCGACATTTGATATCACAGAAGGACCAGGTAATGATCTCACTGTCACCGTAAAAGGAAATGGAAATGTCAAGAGTGATTCTGGTGGCATAAATTGCACGACAGATGAAACAGGTGATAATTTAGGCACTTGCTCTAGTTCTTACTCTTCTGAAAATGTCACCTTGACCGCAAAAGCTCCTTTTGGTTGGGTGTTTACGGGCTGGACTACAACCTTGATGGCAGTAACAGGAAATTGTTCCGGATTATTGAAGTCTTGCTATGTCACTATGAACGCAGACAAAAATGTAACGGCGACATTCAGTGAAGTAAAAATTATTGAGATATAAATAAAAAACAGTCCGCTTGAAGGCTTCGCCTTCAAGCGGACTGTTTTTGTTATTAGCAAAAGGTCTTTAATATTCCGCGTATAACAAATATTCACAGAAGTCTGCCCCCCTTACCAAAAGCTGTATCTAATATACTTTGAATTACGAAACGCTTTTTTCTGTCATCCCCGCGCAGGCGGGGATCCAGAGTATTACTTGCTAAGTCTGGATTCCCGCCTGCGCGGGAATGACAAATTGATGCGTTTCGTAATTCAAAATGATATAGCTTTTGGCGGGGGCAAAATACTCTGTGCCTATTTGAGTCCGTGTCATTGAAAAAATAACTCTACGGGTGTATTATGTCTTATTACAAAATTTTAATCACAATTTAATACTCCGACTACCAATCACTTGGTAGTCGGAGTACCAAATTCTGTAAACATCGAATATGAACGCTACGAAAATATCTCTTCTGGTTAATCTTAAAAATAATTGGAAATCCGGAATAACGGTTTCTTTGGTGTCGATTCCGCTGTCAATCTCTCTTGCTGTCGCTTCCAACTCTACCCCGATTATGGGTATAATCACCGCCTTTTGGGCGGGACTTATCGCCTCAATTTTTGGGGGGAGCAATTACAACATCGTCGGTCCGACTGGCGCGCTCTCGGGGATTTTGGCAATGTTCGCCATCACTTACGGAGTGGCGTCATTGCCCGCGCTTGCGATAATGAGCGGTATAATCATACTTATTTTCTTCATCTTGCGTTTTGAAAGATATATTATTCTCATACCATCATCCGTCATACACGGCTTCACTTTGGGTGTCGCTTTTATCATCGCTTTGAACCAATTCAACTCCGCTCTCGGGCTTCAAGGGCTTGTCCAGCACGAAAAGTTTATAAACAATGTGATGGAATCATTCGCCAATATCGGACGGTTTGACGGTTGGACAGTGATACTTTTTTTGTCGACCTTAGCGATACTTTTTGCCTTTTTGAAAATTATTCGCAAAATTCCGGGACCGATCATTGTCGCGCCGATCGGCATACTCATCGGTTATTTGTCGGAGAGCGGACTCATCGAGATGAAGTTCCAAACTATTCATTCAAAATTCGGGGAAATTGCAGGGTCGCAAATATTTCAGATGCCAAATTTGTTTTTTAATATCTTTGACAGCAATTTACTCAAAGCGGCGCTTGCCATTGCAGTGGTCGCCATTTTGGAAACTTTGATTTCGGCGAAAATCGCCGACGGTATGACGAAAACCAAATCCGACAATAGAAAAGAGATGATGGGTCTCGGATTCGCCAACATAGCCTCGGGGCTTTTTGGTGGGATATCAGCTACCGCCGCGCTCGCCCGCACGGCGTTCAATGTCAAAAGCGGAGCGAAACACAAGCTTTCGGCGACCGTGAGCAGTGTAATGATCGGACTTGTATCTGTCGCCTTGATTTCCTATTTTAAGTACCTTCCGATGGCGGTGGTGGCTTCCATACTCGTCTATGTCGCCTTTAGGATGGTGGAAGCGGAGCATTTCAGACATATTTATACTCACAACAAATCGGCATTCGGCGTTGCTTTGATGGTGGCGATGATAACGGTGATTCAAGATCCGATCGTCGGCATTCTCATTGGGTCGGTGATCTCACTGCTGATTTTTGTGAATCATTTTTCAAAAGCGCAAAGCGAAATAATCGTGAATAAAAATAAAAAGATGGTGGCGAAAATCCAGACTTTGAAATTCAACGAGGTGGAGAAGCACGGAGGCGATGTCATAGTCTACCGATTCGCCGGACAGATGAATTACATAAACTCACAGTCGCATTTGGACAATTTGAACAAGATGAATGGTGTTCATACTGTGATATTGAATTTCAGAAATCTTTTTTACATAGATATGGACGGCATTGATTCGCTCAAAGAAATAATAGAGACGATGAGGGCGGGGGGAAAGAAAGTCATCATCACGAGCGCCGGACCTTTCATACTTCCCGCACTTGAAAGAGAAGAATGGTTTTTAGATATGAAGCGGACTGGTTTTGTTTTCAACAGCACCACGGAGGCGTTAAAAACATTGGGTTTTGAAATGGAGGGCGATTTCGGCGCAGAAAGGGTGCGACTCGCTACTTATACCATCTCCAACTAACCCTGTGGTGGCTTGAACATGATAAATGTTTATCAATAAATTAATGAAATGCTAGAAGTAACAATCTACAGCGGGGTCAGCGTTCTAATAGTCAGCTTTATCGCTTTTGCGGGTTTATTTTTTCTTTCCATAAATGATAAGGTTCTTAAAAAAATAATTTTCATTTTGGTTAGTTTTTCCGTCGGCGCGCTTTTCGGCGACGCATTCGTGCATCTCATACCCGAAGCGTTTGAAAGCGGAATTTCAGGTTCTGTAATTTCCGCTTTCATTCTTCTGGGGATCATCTTTTTTTTTGTAATGGAAAAATTTATTCATTGGCGACATAGTCACATTGAAGCGGAAGAGGCTTGCGAAAATCACAATTGCGAATCTCATAAAGAGGGAAGCCTGATTAAACCGGCTGGCTATATGATACTTCTAAGTGATACTGCGCACAATTTTTTGGACGGAATAATTATCGCCGCGAGCTATATGATAAGTGTTGAGGTCGGCATCACCACCACAATCGCCGTAATTCTTCACGAAATACCTCAAGAAATAGGGCAATTCGGCTTGCTTGTACACTACGGTTTTTCAAAATTCAAGGCTCTGCTTTTTAATTTTTATTCCGCCCTCTCGGCAGTCTTAGGGGCAGTCATCGCATTACTCCTCGGTGCTAATATAGAAGGATTTACACCTTTCATAATTTCCATCGCTGCCGGCGGGTTTATCTACATCGCCGGCTCCGATCTCGTTCCCGAAATCCACAAAACCTCCGATCCGAAAAAATCTTTCATTCAATTCATCTCTATCCTCGGTGGCATCGCTCTGATGTTCGCGTTTTTGCTGATTGAGTAGTTTTTCTTTATCCAATCTAGTCCGCTTATAGTATCGTTTTCATTTTTGGTGGACATATCTAATAAAGTTTCTTAAAAACCAAGTCGCCAAATATGGGAACTCTTTCCTTAACTGTTGGTCGTATCCATAGAAATATATTTTTTATAATTTCGGTAGGATTTTTTATTACAGAAGCGGGGTGATTATAAACACTAATTCCTTTTTCTTTCATGATTATTCCGATTATTTCTGGCTTGAATTGTTCGAGTGATACAAAGATGCTTTTTCTCGCAACTCTGTCAAGTTCTTTCGTTAATTTTTCCCAATCCTTTATAAAAAACAGGGAACTAAGCGCGGTTATGTGATCAACTGATTTATCGGCAAATGTTTCGATAACATCCTCAATAGCCCCAATACGTCCCTCAAGACCTCGTTTTTTTAATTCTCCTATCATAGCTGGAGAAATATCTACGCCTTCGTATGTGAAATTATTTCCCAAAGTTTGTTTTAATTTTCCAGTACCACAACCAATATCAAGCACCTTGCCATCAGTTATCTCATATTCATGATAAATCTCTAAAAGTTTTTGGGGGATTTGATATTCTGCCTTACTATCAAAAGACTCATTATAGATAGATGCCACCTCGTTATACAAACAAGTCACATTTTTCTTCTGTGTTTCTAATTCAGTCTTTTCTTTATCTGTAAGTATTTTTTTCATTAATATTTTCAAAACGGCAGAGTATGAGTAATCGGGTTCGAGTATTCTTTTTCCCAGTCGCTCGTATCAAGTTTGATGTCCTTTAGCTCATTGCCGTCTTTGTATTTAAGAAGGCGGTTTTCGAGGGCATATTCGTAGACTTCTTTGGTGATTTTCACATCTTCCAAACAGTATTTGATTATCTTGTCTATTTCGCCACTTTTCCACCACGCAATTGCTTCAAGACCGTGTCCTGTTTTTTTCTTGCCGAGTGTCGCTTCCGCAATAGTATCTAGTTTGATTCTTCTGCCGAGAGATTTTTTTATTTCTTTCAGTATGTCCAGACTTTTAATTTTGGTCAGATCACCCGGATAATATTTATTTAAGAGCGGGGTGTCAAAATGTTCCGAATTAAAACCGATCAGTAGGTCGGCCTTTTCAAGGATCGGCCAAAGATTTTTAAAATCTTTTTCCAAATAACTTGAGTATTCATCCTTTGCATAGTCATAAATGCAAACAACCGAAATGTCCAAGTCGGCGGGGTTATTACTGCCGGCTTCTTGGAATGAGTTCTTTGTCTCAATGTCGAATATTATTTTCCTCATCTTTTTATTTCACTTGGAAATTCAACTCTCAAGTGTGAATTTGGTAATTTCTTTAATGTTCAGTATTGTTTCTTCGCCGGATTTCAAGTTTTTCACCTTAAACTCTTCATTTTTGACTTCATTTTCGCCTACGCAAACAACGAAAGGAATCATATTTTTATCGGCGTATTTTATCTGATCGCCGGCTTTCTTGTTGGAACAGTCGACGGCAACATTAAGACCGTCTTCTCTTAATTTTTGCGCCATCGCGTTCGCGTAATTTTTATATTTTTCACCCAAGACACAGATATAAAGTTCTGTGGCAGGCTTATATTTCGGCAAAAGTCTGTAAGTCTCGAGAACATCTCGAGTCGTCACATCTCCCATTCCAAAACCGACCGCCGGAATTTTCTCGGCGCCGAATATGCTCAACAGGTCGTCATATCTTCCTCCGCCGAAAATCGCCCGTCTATTTTCAGGATTGGTGTCGAAAATTTCAAATACGATTCCTGTATAATAATCAAACCCGCGCATAAGAGTCGGACTAAAGACGGAATTTTTGATTCCAATGCCGGAGAGTTTTTCCTGAAGCTCTTTTATTTCCAGCACCCCTTGATGAGAACGAGCTTTTTCCGGCAGAAGAGAAATAAATTCTTCAAGGTTTTTTGAATGAAGCAGATTTAAAAGCTCGTCGCTCTTATCGCTGACGACAGAATGAATTTTTTCGGCGAAATCTTCCTTGCTCATCTTGTCTTTTTTGTCGATGAGTTTTGAGACTGCGTGAGATTCCTCTGATGAGAGCGACAGAAAATCTTTCAAAATATAATTTACAATTTTTCGATTGTTGACTCTTATCTCATAATTATCATCTTTAAGCCCGAAACCTTTCATAATCGAATGGGCGAGGGAAATAATTTCAATTTCCGCTTCAATTCCTTCCACTCCGAATATGTCGGCGTTCAACTGCCAATGCTCACGAAGTCTTCCTTTCTGCGGTTGTTCGTATCGGAAAAGATTGGGGATTGAATACCAACGCAGAGGAAATAAAAATTCCCGTTTTTTTGCCGCCACCATTCTGGCGACGGTCGGCGTCATTTCCGGACGAAGAGTCACTTCGCGATCACCGCGGTCTTTGAATGTGTAAGTTTGTTCATTCACGATTTCATCGCCTGTTTTGGCTCTATAAAGATCAGACGGCTCTAATATAGAAGCTCCATATTCGCTGTAGCCGAAACTTTCCACCGCCTTTTTCATCACTCCGAATATGTAATTTTGGACAAACATATCTTGCGGATAAAAATCTCGCACACCTTTGTAGGATTCGGTTCCAATTTTTTGATTTGGTTTTTCTGTCATAATTGGTTAAATTCTAACGAAAATATGTATAATAAACAAGCTTGCGGAAGGTTGCCACGCCCGCCACCACGCCCGACATGCCCGACAGTAGTCGTGGCGGGCGGGTCGCAAGAATGAGTCTGCTCAGGCGTTGCGGGCGGGTAGCTTGTAGGGAAGAGCTGAAAGTATAAAGCAAAAATATGAAGCGAGTTTTAAACATTTATAAAAAATCAGGCGAAACTCCGCTTGAGGTGATTAACAGACTGCGTGTCGATAATCCCAAATATCAAAATGAAAAAATAACTTACGCGGGAAGGCTTGATCCGTTGGCGGAAGGCGTTTTGATTCTGCTTGCCGGAGATGCCGTCTATGAAAAGGAAAAATATCTTAAATTAGACAAAGAATATGAAGCGGAGATATTGTTCGGATTCACGACTGACACTTACGATATTTTAGGTTTGCCTAAAATAAATAGAAAAATAGAAAATTTAAAAAAAGAAAAATTGGCGGAAAGTTTGAAGATTTTTTTAGGAAAAGACAAGATGCCATTTCCGCCGTATTCTTCGTATAAAATAAAAGGCAAACCGCTTTTCGAGTGGGCGCGAGAGGGAAGACTGAATGAGATCGAAATACCCGAGAAAGAAAGAGAAATTTACGAAATAAAACTTTTGCGATTTGGAAAAATTGAAGCAAAAAACCTGCTCTCTCGAATAAATAAAAAAATAAAAAAGGTAGAAGGCGATTTCCGCCAAAAAGAAATTTTGAACAAATGGAGCGAAATTCTTGAGAAAGAATTTCGCTCCGAATTTCAAACTGTGAATTTATCAATTAGGTGTTCCAGTGGAACTTATATTCGCTCAGTTGCCAGCAGTCTCGGCAAGGAACTAAAAATCGGAGCGGTTCTTTCCGGCTTGAAAAGGACAAGAGTCGGGAAATTCAGTATTAGAGCCTGTCTAAAGTCTAACCGCAAATAACAGAATTTTCTGTGTGCAGGCATATCTCGCCAGAATCCTCAAATTTCTGCTACAAAATACCCATCTTTCGTTGACATATCTCGATATGCCTCCTCAAGCTGAGTGTTTTTCGCAAGAAATTTGAGAA